>NZ_JBFHGM010000144.1:0-12665 GCF_041583095.1 Draconibacterium sp. | reverse complement strand
GTATTCGAAACAATTTTCACTGCCGATTCAATTCACGAAGGAACTGTGGTTGAGTTGATGGACAAAGGTGCTGTAATTGCACTTCCATACGGCGTTGAAGGATTCGCAACTCCTCGTCACCTGGTGAAAGAAGACGGTACTTCAGTTAAGCAAGACGAAAAACTTGATTTCAAAGTTATCGAGTTCAACAAGTCAGCTAAACGAATCATTGTTTCTCACTCACGTATTTTCGAAGATGTGAAACGTGCAGCAGAAGGCGAGCAGCGTAAAGCTCAGAAAAGCTCTAACAAGCGCGCTATGAAAACTGTTAGCGATAACATCGAAAAAACTACTCTTGGCGACGTAAGCGATTTGGCTGCGCTGAAAAAGCAAATGGAGCAAGAAGAGAAAAAAGACAAATAAGCACTTGGTGAATTTAATTTGATTTTCGTAAATTGAAGCATGGCATTCGAAATTCGAAAAAACGAGAAGTATACCTTGGTAAAGGTAAACACCGACAGATTAGACACCAATAATGCGCCCGATTTGAAATCGGAGCTGGTAGTTATTAATAACAATGGTGAAAAAAACATCGTTCTTGACCTGAGTAGTGTTGCTTACTGCGACTCATCAGGTTTGAGATCTGTTTTAGTTGCCAACCGGTTATGCGAAGACGCAATAGGAACTTTTATCCTTTGCGGCTTGCAACCCGATGTAGAAAACCTGGTAAAGATTTCGATGCTTCATACCGTGCTGTTAATTACTGATACGGTTGAGCAAGCAGAGGAATTGTTGGAGAAGAAAGAAAACATGTAATTACAGAATGTCTTTCGAACTGACCATACTGGGTAGTAATTCAGCATTACCGACTTCAAACAGATATCCAACAGCCCAGGTACTTGATGTACCTGGGCGTTGTTTTTTAATCGATTGTGGCGAAGGAACCCAAATTCAACTACGCAGAAACAAGATCAGTTTCAGTAAAATCAGGCATATTTTTATTTCGCATTTACATGGCGACCATTATTACGGATTAATTGGTTTATTATCGACTATGAATCTGCTGGGGGTAAAAAGCGATGTGCACATTTATGCGCCATCGGAGTTAAAAACGCTCATCCAGCCTCAACTCGATTTTATTCGCGGAGAAATGAGCATAAAACCCATTTTTCATCCGCTAAACCTGAAAAAACCGCAAACAGTATTCGAGAATAAAAACATCGAAGTACTTTCGTTTCCGGTAAAGCACAGCATTCCAACTGTTGGCTTCCTGTTCCGTGAAAAGCCCAAACAAGCCAATATTAAAAAGGAAATGATTAAGGCCTACAATATCCCTCTTGCAAAAATTAAGGATATTAAAGGCGGCGCCGATTTTGAAAGGGAAGACGGAAGATTAATTCCAAACGAAAAACTGACAACTCCCCCACCCAAACCAAAATCGTATGCATTTTGCACCGACACTGCTTTTCATCCGCCAATTGCAGAATTTATTAGTGGTGTGGACTTGTTGTACCACGAAGCTACATTTTTGGAAGAACTAAAAGATCTGGCCGAAAAAACACTCCACTCCACTGCCCGCCAGGCAGCTGAAATGGCAAAAATTAGTAAAGCTTCCAAGCTGTTGATCGGTCATTTTTCAAGCCGGTTTAAAAAGCTGGAGAATTTTAAAACCGAAGCCCGGGAAGTTTTTATGAATACAGAACTGGCCATTGAAGGAAAGAAATACATTATTTAGATTTATTCTTCCCCTTCGAAAAATCCTTTATCGAAATTTACTAAATATAGTTTTTCTGTTGGGCGCGTAAAAGCCGTGTATAACCAACGATAATACTCCGTATCCAGCATATCTTCCACCAGATAACCATGATCGACAAAAACAGCCTTCCACTGCCCGCCCTGCGCTTTATGGCAAGTTAAAGCATAAGCATATTTCACCTGCAAAGCATTAAAATACGGATTCTCCTTAATCTTTTTCCAACGCTCCTTTTTATTCCGAATATCCAGGTAATCTTCAGAAACGGCATTGAATAACTCGCGGTTCCGCTCCGACGAAAAAGAGGCCGTTTCAATACTCAGTGTCTCCAAAAAGATTTTACAGTCGAGTTCAACATCTTCGTAGTCAACAAAACGTAAACACACATCGGCAAACCGGAATCCGTACAATTCTTCGTATCCGTAAATCGATATGATTTCGGCAATATCGCCGTTGGCAATAAAATCAAGTTTATCATCCTCGCCGGGCCAGAAATAGTTGTTTTTTACGACCATCACTAAATCGCCCCGCTCAATTTCATTCTCTTTATACAGAATGGAACCCCGTATTCCTTTATTAAACAGATTAGCGCGTTTATTCGAACGGGTAACCACAGTAGTATCAAAAAAACCGTACTTATCGTAACACGATGAAATGGTTTCAATCAACTCTCCACCCGATATACGTTCAACATCCGGAAAGCTTTTAGTTTCTATCGGGAAAAAACCTTCGTAGTGCTGTTCGGCAATAATATTTCGCATTTCGGTGGCATTCGATAATACTCCTGATCCTTCTGCCTGACGAACTACTTCTTTCAGTTCCACTTCGGTAACCGAAAAACCATATTGCTCCAAACTAAAAGCTTCCAAAGCGGGACTGATATTCAAACCAACAGGCGGCAACTGCGCGGTATCGCCAACCAAAACCAGGTGGCAATTTTCGCCCGAATAAACATACTGAAGCAGATCATCAAGCAAACGCCCGCTGCCAAAAACGGCGTTCTCACTCATTTCGTTCGAAATCATCGAAGCCTCGTCAACAATAAAGTAGGTATTCTTATACAAATTTTTATTTAGCACAAAACGCCCCATTCCGTCTGATGCCGACTGTTGCCTGTATATTTTTTTATGGATGGTAAAAGCAGGCATACCGGAGTATGAAGCCATAACTTTTGCAGCACGGCCGGTTGGCGCCATTAAAACGGAACGAATTTTGAGGGAGAGCAAACATTGTGTCAAAGAATAAAGCATGGTTGTTTTTCCCGTTCCGGCATAGCCTTTTATCAACATTATCCGATCGGGCTCTGAAGCGGAGATAAATTCGGCTAAATTGTCGATTAAACGAGCTTGACAATTTGTTGGCGGAAAGCCCAGTTTTTCAGTTAATATGGCTTTTAAGTGATTTTTGATCATAGCAGCTAAAATAACACAGGGTAAAAGAAACTAATTTATTTTTTTTTTTAAATTTGCAGGCAAACGAAAAATGAACTTATAAAAAAATAAAAATGAGAACCGTAATTCAGATTGTACTTTTCCTTGTAGCCGTTGTGCTTACCTATTTAATCTATCAAAGTATTCAGCGCCCAATTGATTTTGAAAAAGCTAAAGATGCGCGTTACGAAGCAACCGTTGCAAAGTTAAAAGATATTCGTAAAGCGGAATTGGCCTACAAAGATATTTATGGTCAGTTTACAGGAAGCTGGGATACATTAATCAGCTTCGTTTCAAACGACTCGGTAAGAAACGTAAGAGCTATCGGCGAATTGACTGACAGTATGATCGAAGCCAAAATTACTGAGAAAAAAGCAATTGAAATGGGACTTATCATTCGTGATACGATTAAAATTGGAGTAATCGATGCACTTTTTGGTGGTGAATACGATGCAAATAGTTTGCGTTATGTTCCTGTTCCTGGCGAACCTACTGAGTTCCACCTGGGAGCAACAATCATTACTACCGGTTCTGGTATCAAGGTTCCTGTTTTTGAAGCAAAAGCACATAACAACGTTGTATTAAGAGGTTTAGACGAGCAATTAATCATCAACCTGAACGATCAGCGCAGAACAAACGAAAAATACCCGGGTTTAAAAGTTGGATCGTTGGTGGAAACAAACAATAATGCGGGTAACTGGGAATAAACCATGCATGAATTTGTAGACGAAACGTTTCAGCCGGAAACTACCGGTGAAAAAATATTATCCATTCAGGCTAGCCTGAATGGATTTTCTTTTTCTATTGTTTGCCCCAATCAACGAAAATTGCTCTACTTTAAGGATATTGCCCTGAAAATAAGTAACGCAAATTTATTGGCCAGGCATTTTGAATCGTTGTTTGCAGAAGAAACTATTCTTCAAAATAACTACCATAAAATTTTCCTTGTTTACCATTCCCGAAATTTCACATTGATTCCGGAACAGTTCTACCAGGATAACATTGACCAAAATATCACTCCACTGCTTTTTGAGCAGAACGAGCAGGCCAACTGGATGAACAACAAAATTGCCGGAGTAAACGGAGAATTGCTTTTTGCCATTCCGGAGAGTTTTCAGCAGGCACTAAACAAACGTTTACCTTCAGCACAAATTATTCACCCTTTGTATCGAATAATTGAGCAAACAGGCATTTCGGATGCGGCACCAAAACTATTGCTTCTTTTTGGTACCGATCATTTTTCGCTGGCCCTGTTTGGCCAAAACGAGTTGAAGCTGATTAATAATTTTAGTTTTAAACACCCCAACGATGTGGTGTATTTTGTACTCACTGTTTTGCGCCAGTTTAGTATTTCGGCTAAAGATATTACTGTACAGTTTGCAGGAAATACAAAAGCCCATGCCGGATTAGAGGATGTATTGCAAAAGCATTTTTCGCAACCAGCATCAATAAATGCCGAAATTGCCTTACCACCATTTATCGACAAAGCGCTTATTACAAAAAATATTAGTCTATTTTTGTAGTTCATATGAGAATAATCGGAGGCGAATTTAAAGGAAGGATTTTTCACCCGGGCAAAAAATTTAAAGCCCGGCCAACAACCGACATTGCAAAAGAAGGCTTGTTTAATATTCTTGAAAACCGTTATGAGTTTTCGAATAAAAATATTCTGGATCTGTTTTCGGGAACAGGAAGTATGGGTTACGAATTCTTGAGCAGAGGCTGTTTAAGCGCCACACTGGTTGAAACACACTTCCCACACTATAAATTTATTTTGGAAGTAATAGACGCGCTTAAAATAAGCAACGCGAAGGTTTTTAAGGCCGATGCATTTAAGTTTGTGCAAAAAACACCGGATACGTTTAATATTATTTTTGCCGATCCTCCATTTGATCATCCTAAGTTTAAAGAAGTTCCGGATGCTGTGCTGAATACAAATATTTTAGCCCCCGACGGACTATTTATCCTGGAGCATCCAAAAGAATATGATTTCTCGTCGCATGCCTGTTTTAAAGAGCTGCGAAACTACGGGAAAGTAAATTTTAGTTTCTTTGAGAAATAAAAAACTCCCGTCCATTACAGACGAGAGTTTCTACAATTTATAATCAAAACTATAACTAATCTACTTTTCGCTTAATTCCGCATCCCAAAGGTTTTGTTTCGGCAATAGCAATGTTTTTGTCGTTTCCCAAACTTACAAGAGCTTCTTTTAAATACGCTTGTTTAACGCCTTCAGCATCTTTGTAATTATCATCAATTGCCCCTTTGTAGGCCAGTTTCATATCGCCATCAAATAAGAAAACATGCGGTGTTGTTTGGCCCCCAAAAGCGTTAGCAATTTTACTGTCTTTATCAACTACGTAATTAAAGTTGTATCCTTCGGCTTCAGCCTTTTTCTTCATCTCATCAAAACTATCGGCTCCGTCGCGTTTCTGATAATTCGAGTTTAACACGATCATACCAACCTCATTGTTGTCGGCCCACTCTTTCACTTCGTTAAAACGATCTTCCCAGGCCACAACAAACGGACAAGTATTACACGAAAACATTACTAAAAGTCCATTTTCCTTACTGGCATCACTCAACGATATTTCAGCTCCTGATACATCTTTCATTTTTACATCGGTATGAACAGCTTTATCGCCAATTGCCAACTGTTTTCCGTCTCCGGCAAAAGCAATATTCACACTCAGTAGAATTCCTAAAATAAAAGCTAATTTTTTCATACGGCTATAATTTAAATTAAAAACGGTTTTGTAGTCCTGCCGGTTGAAGACAGGAATTTTCACATTTTAAAAGACCTCGTAGTCTTTTATTTAAAAACAATGGCATAAATAAATGGTTCAGTGATACGACAATGTGTAAACAAAATATGGTGTTTGGGGTTATGCTGACAAACGATTTTAGGCTTTGTAAAAACAATCAGAAATCAAAAAAACCGCGCAAGACTATGAAATTAGATAGCATAAGAAGAGAATACCGATTTGCAGCACTCACCAAACAAAGTGTGGCTGCTTCCCCTATCGATCAGTTTAAAGAATGGCTCAACGACGCGCAACGTGCCAACGTAAACGATTTTTCGGCGATGAACCTGGTTACTTCAGAAACCGGTGCTTTTCCCCAATCACGAATTGTGCTTTTGAAAGATATTTCAGTGAATGGATTTACCTTCTTCACCAATTACGACAGCCAAAAAGGAAAGTCCATTGAAAAGAACAACAAGGTTGGTCTTCATTTCTTTTGGCCCGAATTGGAGCGACAAGTGCGTATTGACGGCGTTGCCGAAAAAACATCAAGAAAAATATCGGTGCAGTATTTTAAATCGCGCCCTTTGGAAAGTCAGATTGCAGCTTGTGCTTCCGCTCAAAGTGCCACATTAACCTCCCGAAGTAAACTTGAAGAACAATACCGATCCTTACAAAATGCCTTACAGGGCGACCATCCTGAATGCCCGGAGAATTGGGGCGGTTACCTGGTTCGTCCGGTAAAAATGGAATTTTGGCAGGGCCGCGAAAGCCGCCTACACGACCGTATTGTTTATGAGTTAGTTGAAAACGAATGGAAAATTAAACGTCTGTCGCCTTAAAAATCCAGGTTTAAAGTTCGTTTCAGTAAGGCCAGGTTTGGATTCTTTTTGGCCATTTCCTGGTATTTTTCAATGTCTGAATAAATCACTTTCTCACGCACAATATCTGAAACTACCGTTTTTAGGCCAATCTTCGAGTTGTGTAATTCTTTGCGCAGGTAAGAAACCAATTCCGGCTTAATATTTACCAGTAATTCATCCTGAATCCGGTTATCCACTTCCAGCAACAAACTCCAGTCTTCCTGAATCGTTGGCAAAATCGACAAGGTGGCTTTCAAGCTCGGGCGATCATCCAAACGTGGCAAAAATGCTTTCCACTTTTCTTCCAGCTGTTCGGCAGTAAACGGTTCGGTTTCATCAGCTTTTGAATACAATTTAAACTGCTCTTTTGCCGACAATTGTTTGTTCTCATCATCAAAATCACCTTTCAGTGCTCTTTTTATCGAGGTTGTTCCAAGCCCGCGGCCCGAACGTTTTACTAATCTTTTTGGTGGTGTTGCCGGTGCTGAACTTACCGGTTGTTCCGGTTGAGTATTCTGTTGTGGCGACCTTACCGGCTGACTTTTGGGTTGAGCCGCAAGCTTTTCATCGGGCAGGTTTATGCCCGAAAAGATGGGTTCCAGGATGTCTTCCTGACCTTCAGCTATTTTTTTTTTAAGGTTAGCTGTGCTATCCGAATCAAAGCCAGCTCAATAAGCAGACGTTTGTTTTGGCTTGTTTTGTACTGCATATCGCAGGTGTTGGCAATTTGCATGGCATCGAGCAAAAAGTCGCTTTCGGTAGCAGCAGCCTGCGCACGGTAACGTTCTTTAATATCTCCCCCAACTTCCAGCAGTTGTATCGTTACCGGATCCTTACAAACCAGCAAGTCTCTGAAATGGCTACTCAGCCCGGTAATAAAATGATGCCCGTCGAAACCATGGTTCAGGATATCATTAAAAATCACCAATACCTCGGTTACATTGTTTTTCATAAACTCATCAACCAGGCGGAAATAATAATCGTAGTCCAACACATTCAGGTTGGTAATTACATCCTGGTATGTGATTTTCTTTCCCGAAAAACTTACAATCTGGTCGAAAATTGAAAGTGCATCACGCATGGCACCGTCAGCTTTCTGCGCAATAATATTCAATCCTTCGCCTTCTACTTCAACACTTTCGCTTTTGGCTACATATTCCAGATGCTCCGAAATATCAGCAACACCAATCCGGTTAAAATCAAAGATCTGACAACGCGATAGAATCGTTGGAATGATCTTATGTTTTTCGGTGGTTGCCAAAATAAAAATGGCATGTTTTGGTGGCTCTTCCAGCGTTTTCAGGAACGCATTAAAAGCCTGCGACGACAACATGTGAACCTCATCGATGATATACACGCTGTACTTCCCCATTTGCGGCGGTACACGTACCTGATCGGTCAGGTTTCGGATATCGTCAACCGAGTTATTCGAAGCGGCATCTAATTCGTGAATATTAAACGAACGGCTACTGTTAAACGAAGTACACGACTCGCATTCGTTACAGGCTTCGGTATCGTTGGTAAGGTTCGTGCAGTTTATTGTTTTGGCAAAAATACGCGCACAAGTTGTTTTCCCCACACCACGCGGCCCGCAAAACAAATAGGCATGCGCCAGTTGATTGCTTTTAATAGCATTCTTTAGCGTGTTGGTAATCGATGCTTGTGCAACAACCGTCTGAAACGAATCCGGTCTGTATTTTCGTGCTGATACAATAAAATTCTCCATAGTCACTTTAGAAGTTGACCAAAGATAATTAAATATGGCTTTTTAGCAGCGTTTTTTTATTAACATCGAAAGCCTTACTTTTAGAACAGTTTGATAGTTAAAAGCTTAATAAACATGAGAAAATATATCTTTTTTATTCTGCTGTTTTGTAGCACTACTGTTGTGGCTCAATATAAAACATTATACGACTTTTCAGCCCGTACGATTGATGGCGACACACTACATTTTTCGAGCATGAAAGGCAAAAAAGTGCTGATCGTAAATACGGCATCGGAATGTATGTTAACACCGCAATACGAAAAGCTGCAGGAACTTTATGAAGAATATGGCGGCGATGATTTTGAGATTGTTGCTTTTCCGTGTAACGATTTTGGGAAACAGGAACCCGGAGACAACGAAACAATAAAAACCTTTTGCGCCCAATACTCCATCAGTTTTACGCTGATGGAAAAAATATCGATAAAGGACAATCCTCCCCCGTTGTATCAATGGTTAATGAACAGTGAAGAAAATGGGACACTCGACGCAAAAGTTTGGTGGAACTTTCAAAAGTTTATGATTGACGAAGAAGGGAAAGTGGTTGATTTTGCGCGCCCGACCAAAAGTCCGTTAAGCGACAAAATCCTTAACTGGCTTAACGAGTAGAATTTTTGTTAAAGTATTTGCCAGGAGCCTTGGTTTTTGTTGGTACTTTTCCGTGAATATTCCCGCCCCGCCATTCCGTTCGGCTTTTGTTTTTATTAAAACTGATCGATTTTTTATCCGCCTTGCCAAATTCCTGTCTGAAATACTCGTAACAATAAAGCGGAATGAAAACCACAAAAAAAACGATCAATCCGCCGATTAGCCACGGACGCGCATTAACAGATGTAAATAAATGAATGAACAAGGCCACCAGTTCAACGAACAAAACACCCGGTCCGGCAATAATTAGCACTATTTTTTTCAGCTTTTCCATGGTGTAAATTAACTTCTGGCAGCAGCAGTTGCAGCGGCACTTGCCGCCACCGAAGCGGCAATGGCTTGCGACGCAGCAATAGCATCGGCAACCGCCCCCGACACCTGGTTTTTAATCCTCATTTGTTTGAGGTGCTCCCGGGCCTGTTTCCGCTTTCTGCGGTCCTGATAGATCATTCGTAACATGGCTGCAGGCTCCAAAAACGACAGAAAGATCAGTTCCTCTTCGGCAGTTGTTCCTTTAAAAATTTGATAATCAATTTCCGATATCATTCGGTACAGCACCTGCTTATTCAAAATAACCGGCTTTTTCCATTTGAAAAACAAAAACTGCTTATCTTCCAATCGTATCAGCCGTTTTGCAACCAATCCTTTTTGCACTTCATTCCTGATAAATTTCTGCGAATAATTGAGTTTACTAATCCAGGTCGAAATCTTTTTTGGCGATTTAACCTGGCTCATTTTTCCCTGCACAAACCGGTGCAGTTCGTTATCCGATTTCGTGGAAAGTACAATCACCCGTTTCTCTTCAAATTTAATTTTCTTCTGCAGGTACAAATCCATCAGAAGTGTTCCGATAACAACAAAGTGCATTGCCGAGACTGACCCCGATCGAATTCCACCTTTTTCAGGATGAATACCGAGAAAATAAATCTTTTGAGCTAAAGGAATTGGCTGATCCATATAATATTTAGTTTTTTCTTACTTAATTCGTACGACAATTGACATAAAATTACAAATAAACAACCATATGTTTAAAGGATTTGCAAGCGATAATAATTCAGGAGTTCATCCGTCTATTTTAAGGGCTATGGAAGATGCCAACCACGGACACGTTGTGGGTTATGGCAACGACCCGTTTACGGCTAAAGCCATCGACATTTTTAAGGAAAAATTTGGTGCCGCCACCGAGGTATTTTTTGTTTTTAACGGCACCGGCGCCAATGTGCTGAGTTTATCAACGCTTACCCAAAGTTTTAACTCGGTAATTTGCGCCGAAACCGCGCATATTCAGGAAGACGAATGTGGTGCGCCGGAGAAATTTACCGGCTGCAAACTCATTCCTGTAGAGCCGGTAAACGGCAAAGTAACACCCGAAGCTGTGCTGCCCCATTTAAAAGGTTTTGATTTTGAACATCACTCGCAACCCAAGGTAATTTCTATTTCGCAGGTTACGGAGATGGGAACGGTATACTCGACCGATGAAATAAAAGCGCTGGCCGATCTGGCGCATAAACACCAAATGTATTTGCACATGGACGGTGCCCGGATTTCTAATGCTGCCATTGCGCTCGATATGGATTTTCGTGAGTTTACAGTAGATTGTGGTGTTGATGTTCTTTCGTTTGGAGGCACAAAAAACGGCATGATGATGGGCGAAGCGGTTCTGTTTTTTAATCCGGAGTTAACGAAACAAACTAAATACCTGCGCAAACAAAGCATGCAACTGTACTCGAAAATGCGTTATGTGGGTGCCCAGTTTATTGCCTACCTCGAAAACGATCTGTGGAAAGAAACAGCATCGCATTCCAATAAAATGGCCAAATTGCTGGAAGCTGAAGTGGCAAAAATTCCGCAGATTAAAATTACTCAACCGGTTTCGGCGAATGGTGTTTTTGCAATCGTTCCGAAAGAAATTATCGAGCCTTTGCGCGAACGTTTCTTTTTTTATACGTGGGACGAAATAAAATCGGAAGTGCGCTGGATGACTTCGTTTGACACTACCGAAGATGAAATTTATGCATTTGTGAAGTTGATTAAGGAGTTGTTGAATTAAAAAGGATAAACACAAAGACACTAAGCCACAAATAAAATATTGGAATTGGTTTCTTCAACTTTGTGCCTGATTGTTCTTTGTTGGGATTATTATTTACCCCTTTGGCTGTAGCCATTTCCCCTCACGAGGGGAAACATTAACGAAGATTGACCTGTGGACTGACTTATTATTCAGAAGCTTGTCCAATGCGTGCTACCCTTCTTTGGGGAGCTCCCGTCGACTGACGGGTGAGGGGTAAAACAAAATCATTTTCAGTTAACACTGATACAAAGAGAAATATTTTATATTTAAATAAAAACATGCCACTATTCAGATACTATCCAAGCAACCCAAAAAACCTGGATCCGGAGATGGAGAAGAAGATCTTTTTCCACAGTCTGCTGTTTCCGGCCCTGTTTGTCTTGCTGTTATGGATAGTTAAAATAGTTGAGCTAACCTCAGGATTAAGTTTTGTGGAATTTGGCATTTTTCCGCGGCACATAAACGGACTGCAGGGAATTCTCTTCTCCCCTTTTATTCATTCCGATTTCAGCCACTTAATTTCCAATTCGCTGCCCTTTTTTATACTGGGGTTTATGCTCATTTACTTTTATCGCCGCATTTCGTACCGAATCTTTTTTCTGCTGTATATTTTATCGGGTATCAGCACCTGGTTTATGGGCCGCGAAGCCTGGCACATTGGTGCCAGCGGTGTTGTTTATGCACTGGCAGCCTTTCATTTTGTTAGCGGAGTTATTCGCTCCGATGTGCGTTTGCTTACGCTTTCGGCAATTGTGGTTTTTCTTTATGGCGGACTGGTTTGGGGATTGTTGCCCATTCGCCCCGAAATTTCGTGGGAAGGCCATTTATCGGGGGCGATATTTGGTGTACTGCTGGCCTTTTATTACCGCAAATACACTGTTCGTCGCGAGAAATTCGATTGGGAAGACGAACCCGACGAGGAAGATGAAGATGATAACGAAACAATAACATTTTCAAACGAAAAATATTCGGACAGCTTCAAGAGTGAGTCTACAAACTCAACCTTGTAATCAACTGGGGCTTCCATTATATTCAATAAATAAAAAAGTATATTTGCCAACTTCAGGTTCCAACAGAGATTGAACAGACGGATTTGTAAATAATATGAAAAGCAAAAAAATGCATTCGAAAATACTATTCATATTAGCGATTTTGCTTTTCATTTCAGCTATTACCAGTGCACAGAGTTTAGGTACCTCAACCGAAGGAAGTACGGCAATCACACTACGGGAAAACAACAGCGATCCTTCTGAATTATTCGACTCCCTGTTTTTTTCAACGCCCATTATACACCGCCTCGGAGTTGAAATGCGGCCCGGTTACATTTTGCCAACCAATCCGTATTTTAAAGGAGAGAATAGCACATCACAGCCCGTTCGCTCGTCTTTTTCAACACATTTAAAATATTCTTTCCG
>NZ_JBFHGM010000143.1:0-12704 GCF_041583095.1 Draconibacterium sp. | reverse complement strand
TGGGCACCGAAAGTGGAATATTTATCCAAAAAAGCCAGATGGGTGGCGGCAGCCCGATGATACGTGGTTTTGCTGCCAACCGGGTACTGATTATGGTTGATGGCATCAGGATGAACAACGCCATTTACCGTAGCGGAAACCTGCAAAATGTAATTTCGGTTGATGCACAAAGCCTGCAAAATACCGAGGTTATTTTTGGACCGGGTTCGGTAATTTACGGAAGCGATGCACTGGGTGGCGTAATGAGTTTTAACATGCTGTCGCCCAAACTTTCGACCAACGATGATTTCGAAAATTTTGGAAAAGTATACGCCCGTTACTCAAGTGCCAATTTTGAAAAGACCGGACATTTCTCCTACAATATCGGGGGCAAAAAGTGGGCATCGGTAATTAGTGCCACCTTTTCTGATTTTGATGATTTAATGATGGGAACTTCCGGCCCCGACGAATATTTACGCCCTGAATATATTGAAAATGCTACGTATTCCGGAGAAGATCAGATAGTGCAAAACAGCAACAACCGGGAACAAATATATACTGGCTACAATCAGTTCAACCTGTTGGGGAAACTACGTTTTAGGCCAAATGAAGCCATCGACATTCTGCTAAGTGCTCAACACTCGCAAACCGGCGATATTCCGCGATACGACAGATTAATTGAGTACAGTGGCGACGCATTAAAATACGCCGAGTGGTATTACGGTCCGCAGGAATGGACACTTTTATCAGGCCGACTGCAAGTGGAAAAAGAAATGATGCTCTTCGACAAAGCCAACCTGTTGCTTGGTTATCAGGATTACACCGAAAGCCGCCACGACCGCAAACGGAATAAAGATGTCCTGCGTAACCGTACCGAAAATGTAAATGTATATTCGATTAACCTCGATTTTGGAAAAAATATAGATAAAAAAAGCGAACTGTTTTATGGTTTGGAAGGCTACTTTAACAAGGTTGGGTCAAACGGATATTCCGAAGATATGATTTCGGGAGAGCAGGAAAACATTGCTCCCCGATATCCCGATGATTCTAACTATTCGAGCCTGGCAGCTTACTACTCCTTTAAATATTCCATCAGCCCTAAAATTATTTTCCAAATGGGTTCGCGCTTTACCTACACGCATTTGGAAGGCGAATTTGATACCGATTATTATCAGTTTCCCTTCGATGGTTTTAACATGAACAATTCGGCATTTAACGGCAACCTGGGACTGGTTTGGCACCCCACCACCGATTGGCAAATTAATATTCATGGCTCTACCGGTTTTCGCTCGCCAAATATCGATGATGTTGCGAAGGTTTTCGATTCGGAGCCCGGCACAGTTGTGGTTCCCAATCCCGACCTGAAACCGGAATATGCACGCAATTTGGAGTTAAGCCTTATTCGTTCGTACCAGAATAAAGTTAAGGTTGAACTTACCGGTTTTTACACCTGGCTGAAAGATGCCATGGTTCGACGGGCTTTCGATGGATTGGAACAAGACTCCATTTTATACGACGGAGAAATGAGCCGCGTGGAAGCATTGGTGAATGCCGAGTCGGCAACCATATACGGAACAACAATGAACGTAGATTACCTTTTTAATAACCAATGGCGCACCCGGCATGATATTACAATTACAAAAGGAGAAGATTCGGAAGGTTTGCCAATCCGTCATGTTCCACCGGTATTTGGTTCGTCGCACATTATTTTCGAAGGGCCAAAATTGTACCTCGATTTATACGTAAACTACAATGGCAAACTTCATTTCGAGGATCTTGCCACCGACGAACAAAGTAAACCTCATCTATATGTTCCCGATGAAAACGGCAATCCGTATTCTCCGGCTTGGTGGACTGCCAACCTAAAATCGAACTACCAGCTAAATTCGAACCTGACACTAAGTGGCGGAATAGAAAACATTTTTAACAAACGCTATCGTCCGTATTCTTCGGGTGTTGTGTCTCCGGGGATGAACTTCGTTATCTCGGCATTATTTAAACTTTAAATTCCAGCGCCTTTTTTGGAGCAAATGCACAGGAAAAGAAGATTCGCATAACATAATATTAACGTTATTATTCTTTTTATACAGAATAAATAAAGCTTAGAAAACATATTGTTTACAATTAGTCGACAACTTGCGGGAACTAAAATTAACGTAATGAAACGACGAAATTTTCTTGGAGCTCTTGGAACATCAGCGCTCGCCGTATCAACATTATCTTTTACAACAAACGCGGCCCCCGATGCGCCTAAAAATCGGTTATTCCGCATCGTTCATTTAACCGATATGCACATTTTTGAATCGGAAAAAGTAGCCCGTGGGATAAAACAGCTATTAAAAGAGATCCACCAGTTGGAAGACAAACCCGATTTTATTCTCAATACCGGTGATAATATTATGGATGCCCTTAGACATTCGAAAGAAGAGGTGGAACAGCAATGGAATGCCTGGACTCGTTATTATAAAAATGAGTTACAATATCCGTTGTACAACTGCATTGGCAACCACGATGTTTGGGGTTGGGGATTAAAAGAACAGCCCATTCAGAACGATCCGCTTTACGGAAAAGCATGGGCATTAAAAATGCTGGAATTAAAAAACCGGTACTATTCATTCGAACATAAAGGATGGAAGTTTATTATTCTCGATAGTCCGGCTTCGGTAAACGAAGGAAGTTACACTGCCCGGCTCGATGATAAACAATTTATGTGGTTAGCAAACGAGTTGGAAAACACAGCATCATCAACACCCGTTTGTATTGTTTCTCATATTCCAATTTTATCGGCCTCAGTTTTTTACGATGGCGACAATTTAAAAGACGGAAACTGGCAGGTACCCGGTGCCTGGATTCACACCGACTCAAAAAAAATAAAAGATCTTTTTTATAAACACAAAAATGTAAAAGCTGCATTAAGCGGACACATTCATCTGGCCGACAAAACTGAATATCTTGGCGTGCAATACCATTGTAACGGTGCTGCATGTGGCGGATGGTGGGACGGCAATTACCAGGAATTTGGCCCGGCTTATGCAATAATCGACTTTTATGCCAACGGAGACATTATTACCAATTTAAAAGAATACAAATTCTAAATCCAACTAAATAAAGAAATAGAATGAACACCCGATAATCATCCAACGCTCCTAAGTTTCTGCGGAGCCATTTTTCAGCTACAATAAACACTGCATTTCATAAGGATTGACTTACGCAAATAGGTCAAAATGGGATTACTATGATTAAAATTTTATAGAAATCAAGTTAAGAATTTACACAAAAATCTATGTATTTATGAAACACTTTATTGTAACTATTGGACTTCTGCTGATGAGCATAGTCCTTTTTGCTCAGAAAAAAGAAATCACGGGAAAAATTATGGAAACCAACGGACTTTCCTTACCAGGAGTAAGTATTATGGAAAAAGGAACATCGAACGGAACAGTTTCCGATTCCGATGGAAATTACCGGATTGAAGTGAGCGAGAACGCAACACTTTTGTTTTCGTTTATTGGCTTTACAGCAAAAGAAATACCGCTTGAAGGGAACACGCTGATCAATGTTGTTTTAGCCGAAGACCTCCAGGAAATTGATGAAGTTATTGTAACCGCACTGGGTATTAGCCAGGAGAAAAAAGCGCTTGGTTATACCACCCAGGAAGTAAAGTCGGAAACCATAACCAGCGTTAATGCACCCAACCTGGGAAACATGTTAAGCGGACAGGTGGCAGGTTTAACAGTTGATACCAAAACAGGTATTTTTCAATGCCCAGATTTTCAACTTCGGGGAAAAGCTCCCCTCATCGTTATTGATGAAGTTCCGGTTGAAACCGACTTTTTTGATGTTTCATCGGCCGACATTGAAAACATTGTGGTATTGAAAGGCCCCACTGCTTCGTCGCTTTACGGATCGCGCGGAAGAAATGGTGCAATTCTAATTACTACCAAAAAAGCCGCTATAAAAGGTCTTGACATTATCATTTCAAACAGTACCATGATTTCGGCAGGTTATACCGTTTTCCCGGAAACACAAACCGAATACGGAAACGGATCGAATGGCCAGTACGAATTTTGGGACGGACAAGACGGTGGTATCTCGGACGGAGATATGATCTGGGGACCAAAATTCTCCGACAACCTTGAAATTCCTCAGTGGAACAGCCCGATTTACGACAATGTAACCGGCGAAACTATACCGTGGTGGGGCGATGTTTCGGGAACGCAATATGACGATAAATCGCGCTACTCGAGGGTTCCTATTCCGTGGGAATACCACAACAACCTGAAGGATTTTATGCGCACCGGCGTGGTTTCAACCACGAATTTCTCCATCGCTTCGAAAAATGAAAAAGTATCAACACGCTTTTCAGGCTTTTACCAATCAGAAAAAGGCAGGGTACCCAACTCGAACCTAAAAACCGGCGGACTGACATTTAACGGTTTGTACAACCTTACTTCAAACCTTACACTCGATGCCAAATTATCGTTCAACAAAGTGTATTCGCCCAATTACCCGCGTTACGGTTACGGCCCAAAAAACCACATGTACACCATTTTAATATGGATGGGCGACGATGTGAATGGACAGGAACTGAAAGAACACATGTATATCCCCGGACAGGAAGGCTACCGCCAGGCCAACTATAACTACGCCTGGTATAACAACGTGTATTTTGCAGCTAAGGAGCTCAACCAGAAACACGACCGCAACACCAGTAACGGGCAGGTTAAAATGAAGTGGGACATTACCGAAGACCTGAGCCTGCAGGGAAGGAGTTCAGCGGTGTTAAAACATACTTTCGAAGACCGTGAAAGCCCAAAGTCGTACCTGAACTATGGCGATCCGCGCGAAGGGGATTACAAAACGTGGAATACCGATCAGGTAAATATTGATAATGATATTTTACTGTCGTATAAAAAAGATTTCTCCGATAACTTTGGATTAAGTGCCAACGCCGGCGCCTCAATGTTCTACAAAAAATACCAGCAGGAATACAATGCCACCGATGGTTTAGTTGTTCCGTGGGTGTACAGTTTAAACAACTCGCTGGGCAATGTAAAAGCATCAACCTACTACCAGGAACGCGAAATACGAAGCGTTTTCGGTACTTTATCGATGGATATGCTGGATGCATTCTTCCTTACTGTTACTGCACGAAACGACTGGTCTTCAACCTTGCCAGCGTCAAACAATTCGTACTTCTATCCTTCAGTTTCTTTAAGTACCCTGTTATCGAACCTTATTGATTTCCCGGAAGCCGTTGATTACTTAAAATTATACGGATCGTGGGCTGTAGTATCAAGTGATTTGAGTCCATACCAGATCTCGTCGTATTACAGCAACAGCGGAATGTACAACGGAAATTCAAAAGTAAGTTATCCGGGAACGATTGTAAATCCGAATATCAAACCGGAAAAGTCAACTTCGTTTGAATTGGGGTTGTCGTCTGTTTTTTTGAAAAACCGCTTAAGTTTTGATTTGACGTACTACAACATTGTAGACGAAAACCAGATTATTAACCTGGATATTTCGGAAGCCAGTGGTTTCGACTCAAGAAAAGTAAACGGAAACCAATACACAACCAATGGTTTTGAGGTGATGCTAAATGCCAACCCGGTGCGTAAAAGCAATTTCCGCTGGGACCTTGGGTTAAACTGGACAACCAGCGTTAAAAAGCTTACAGAAATTTATGGTGGCGAAGAAAAATACGGGAACTATTCGTTGAATGAGCGCATTGATAACTACTATGCCACGGGTTGGATGAAAACTGCCGATGGCCAACTTATCGTTTCGGCAGAAACCGGTCTGCCATCGAAAGATCCAAATCCGCAACTTTTTGGTCATACCGCTCCGAACTGGATGTTTGGCTTGCAAAACCATTTCAAATACAAAAATCTTTCGTTGGATGTTGACATTGATGGTTCGCTTGGCGGTGTAATACGATCATTATCAGTTGAAAAAATGTGGTGGGGAGGCAAACACCCGAACTCGGTTAAATACCGCGATGCTGAATATGCTGCCGGTCATCCGGTTTATGTTCCCGATGCGGTGAACGTTATTAGTGGCGAACTAACCACCGACATTGAAGGAAACGTAATCTCCGACACACGCGAGTACCAAACCAACGAAACAGCAGTAAGCTGGCAAACCTGGTCTCAAAACTATCCGTATCGCGCAAAAGTATCGCAAGACGAAAGTGAAACGTTTGCCAATATTTTCGATCGTAGTTATGTAAAACTTCGAAAAGTGGCATTCAGTTACGATCTCACCAACCTGATGAATATTAACGCATTCAAAAAAATTGAAGCCACTGCCTACGGCTACAACCTGGCAATGTGGAAAAAGGCCGACATCATTGATCCTGATTACGGAGATGACAATAACCTGCAGGATCCTTCAACGCGTTATGTTGGTTTGGGATTAACCGTAACATTCTAAAAAACACGAACACTTTAATTTTAAAACAATGAAAAAATATATTTTATCAGCAATATTTTTTGTTTGGGTATTCAGCTCATGCAGCGATTTGGAGGAGCTAAACCTGAACCCGAACAATGTACCCGAAACACACCCGCAACTTTTACTTACCGATATTGAATGGAATGCTTTCCAGGTAGAAGGAGTAAGTCCAATGTTTGCCTCGCGAATGGTGGTACAAACCGATGGCGAAAATGCCAACCAGTATTACAACTGGAACCGCGCCGGTTTTGGCGATTATGCGAAGCTTCGGAATATTACAAAAATGATGGAAGAAGCCGAACGCATTGAAAACACGGCTTATACAGCTCTGGGCAAATTTTTCCGCGCCTATTATTTTTATAAGCTCACCCTAACTTTTGGAGACATCCCCTACTCCGATGCCTTACAAGGAGAAACTGACGAAATTTATGCCCCGGTTTACGATACGCAAAAAAATATTTTCAAAGGAATACTACAGGAGCTTGAAGATGCTGATGCCCTTTTAGCCAACGACAACAGCATTATTGCCGGCGATATTATTTATAACGGAAACACAAGCCAGTGGCGCAAATGTATCAACTCGTTTCGTTTAAAAGTGCTTATCACGCTTTCAAAGAAAGAATCGGATTCTGATTTGAATGTAAAAAGCACCTTTGCCGGCATTTACAACAACTCGCCAGTTCTTGAATCGAACGACGACAACGGTCAGCTCATTTTTATCGACGAATTGGGAAGTCGTTATACCGAATACAACAGTAGTAGCTATGGTTCGGCCCGTTATATGGACTCAACTTATGTGAAGCGTCTTCAGGATTTAAGTGATCCGCGATTATTTATTTTCTGCGGACAAACACGTAATGCGAAAGAAGCCGGTTTGGCCATCAACGATTTCTCAGCCTACGAAGGTGGAGATCCGATTGCTCCGTATAACGAGGTAAACCTGAAAGCAGCCGCCGGAAAAGTATCGAAGATAAACCTGAGATACACTACCGCCCCAACCACTGAACCGCATGTATTTTTGGGATATACCGAATTGCAACTTATTTTGGCTGAAGCCGCCGTTCGTGGGTGGATCAGTACCTCGGCCAAGGATCACTACGAAAATGCGGTAAAAGCATCGTTTGAGTTTTACAATGCCCATGCTACCGATTTTGTAGAGGATGTAAATGCCAATGCAGCAAACGAATATTTGCAGGGCCAGTTGGTCGATTTTGCCAATGCTTCATCAAACGAAGAGCAATTAAAGCTAATCATGCTTCAGAAATATATTCCTTCGTTTCTGCAAGGCGGATGGCGAATGTATTTCGACCACTTACGCACCGGGTATCCTGAATTTCGGATTGATGGAACCAATACTCCTCCTTTGCGCTGGATGTACCCAACCAGCGAATACCAGCAAAACAGCGAAAATGTAAGTGCTGCCATTACTACTCAGTTTGGCGAAGGCAACGATAAAATCAGAGAAACAAGCTGGTGGTTAAAATAATATTCACTCTTTTTTCATAGAAATAAAACTAAAGGTCTGTGTATATTTATGCAGGCCTTTTATAAACTTATTTAAACCACAATTTTTTTATCCAATGAAAACAAAAATTTTCACAGCAATTTTTCTACTAATGGGTATTTCTCTTTTTGCACAAAATGTAAATAACATTCAAATGCCCGAAATTTTGTATAAAAACTCGCGCAAGACAATAAACATCCCTGATATTCTTGGCTACCAAACCTTAAAATGCGATTTTCATATGCACACCGTTTTTTCCGATGGAAGTGTGTGGCCTACAATTCGGGTTGACGAAGCATACAACGAAGGGCTTGATGTGATTGCCATTACCGATCATATTGAACGCCATCCCTCAAAAAAGGATGTTGCCGGAGACGACAATTCATCGTATGAGATTGCTTTACCACGTGCTCAACAAAAAAATATCATTCTTATAAAAGCCGGTGAGATTACACGAAGCATGGCTCCGGGGCATTT
The DNA here is from genome assembly GCF_041583095.1 of Draconibacterium sp. Taxonomy (NCBI): domain Bacteria; kingdom Pseudomonadati; phylum Bacteroidota; class Bacteroidia; order Marinilabiliales; family Prolixibacteraceae; genus Draconibacterium; species Draconibacterium sp. Next base: position 4,288 of record NZ_JBFHGM010000143.1, on the reverse strand, counting down.
TAATGCTTTATTTTTAAACGACACTCAGGCACTTGATGTGGAAAACTGGCGCGATGCTTTTGCCGAAGCTAAAAAACAAGGGGCGTATTTTATTTGGAACCACCCGGGGTGGAAAGCTCAGCAACCCGACACCTGCTTGTGGTGGGACGAACACACCGAACTTTTTGAAAACGGAATGCTGCATGCCATTGAAGTTTTTAATGAGAAAGAATGGTACCCAATTGCACTGGATTGGTGCATGGACAAAAACATTGCACCACATGCTGCATCCGATATTCACGGAATAAACTCAGAAATGTACAACCTGAAAGATTACCACCGCCCGATGACATTGGTATTGGCAAAAGAACGCACACAGGAATCAATTCGCGAAGCATTGTTTGCCAACCGCACCGTGGCTTATTTCGGGAATATTCTGGCGGGGAAAGAAGAATATCTGAAAGCCATTTTTGAGGCTTCGGTAAAAATTGAATTCTACCGTGAATATGAAAAAGGCAAAACCTATATTATCGCAAATAAATCAGATGTTCCATTTATTTTATCGTCGGAAGAAGAGCTGTTTACTATTCCTGCCAACGGAGAAACAATGGTAAATATTCCTAATGATTTTAATAATTGGGTTGAAGTGAAAAACCTGCATGTAAAAGGTACCAAAAACCTGAAACTTAAATTGGAATTATAAAATCAATATTGAGTTAGTAAAACTTAAAAAACGCAATTACCGTTTTTTTCAAAGAAGGCAGAAATCAATCTGCGAGATAAGATTTTATTTATTTAATTCGGTATTATATAAAAGAGGAACACCTGGAGTTCCTCTTTTTTTGCTCTCAAAATATCACGAATAGTATTTATAACCCATCCTCTTATCCTTCCCTGCCAGCAAAGAAGGACGATTGGATAGTGGTTCATAAAAATAAACTTCATCTAATCCATATACGTCGTTGTTTTTAGAGGATAATCGTCTTTCCCTTTATAAAGGGAGGGACAGGAGAGAGGGTAAATTCCAACTTTTAACGTTGTCAGCAATTCCTATAAATAGTCGTTTCCTCTAAACATATTCTTCAAAAAACAGTTCTTCGTTATAAGCAAATTTAAAACATGACCAAAATAAAAAACGAAAGCCATTTTAAAGAACTTTGCGACTGGTGCACCGGCGTAGAGCCAAAGCTGGAGACCGTAATCAGGGAATTCGATTACCCTCCTCTGTGGTATCGAAAACCGGATTTTGCCACACTCATCCTAACCATTTTGGAACAGCAGGTTTCGCTCGCATCGGCAAAAGCAGCGTACAATAAATTAGAGGAGAAAGTAAAAAATGTAACACCTGAAAACCTGTTGAAACTTACGGATGAAGAGTTGCGTGCCTGTTATTTTAGCCGCCAGAAAATACAATACAGCCGGATTCTTGCCAGCGAAATTGTAAGCGGCAAACTTAATCTCAATGAATTAAACGAGATGAATGAAGCTGCCATCCGAAAAATTCTGATAAAACTAAAAGGCATAGGTAACTGGACTATTGACATGTATGTTTTAATGAGCCTTCACTATTCTGATATTTTTCCTCCGGGAGATCTGGCAACAATAAAAGCGGTTTACGAATTAGAACTTGTTACACCCGAAGCAACAAAAGAGGAAATTGTGGAGTACATGAAACGTTTTTCACCCAACCGCTCGGTGGCAACCTATATTCTCTGGCATTTCTACATTCAAAAACGTAAGCTGGTTCTGGAGTAAAAGTTAAAACAGAAAATCACACTGTAAAGATTTTCACTACCTTTAAACCATGCTCGTTTCCAACAAAATCTCAAGAACACTTGAAGGCCCATATCGTTTTATTGGCTTTTACTTTGTGTTTGTAGCTGCGATATCCTTTTACGAGCAAGCCTGGATCATTTTCAGCATTCACGCTGTTTTGGGTTGGTTTCTTCTGGGCTCTTATTCCGGTGTTGATATCGACACCGAAAAAAAACTGTTCCGAAGTTTTAATATGTGGTTTGGCCTTGTAAAAACCGGGAAATGGGAACCCGTTGGAAAATACATTGGCCTTACATTGGTATCGATGAACAAGTTATACAGTTTGTACAGTCGATCGAATCGTAATATAACTTCCGGGAAGCAAGAATTCAGAGTATATTTTGTGAATAATAAGAAACGACCCTCCATTGCTGTAAAAAAATGTAAAACAAACGATGACGCGCAACGAGGGATGGACGAACTGGCCATTTGGCTGCATTTGCCGGTTTACAGTACAAAGCATTAAACTTTTATTTGTAGTGCAACGTTAATTCTCCATACCAGCGATATATTATTTCCTCTGATTTTCCGTTATTTATTCAAACAAACTCAGAACAAAAGAAACATGAAGACTCTTCTCAGTATAATTCTCCTGGTAATTATTGTTTCAACCTCCTTTGGTCAAAGCAAAAAACGCAATAAGGTAAAACGCAAATACCGAAATATTGAAGCCGTTTCGCGTGAACAGCCAACTGTTTATGTACGTGGTTCAGTCTACGACAGCGATTACAACCTGCTACCCGGTGCCACGGTTACGATCGACGGGACTTATAAAGGAGTGAACACGAACGAAGACGGTGAATATTTTATCACAAATCTGGAACCGGGAAGAGCACGAATCCGGGTTTCGTTTATCGGTTATGAAACCCATACTGCTGATATTATTTTGCGGGAAGGAAGGAACGAAAAGAATGTAATGCTACCTACAGCCGACATTCACTTGGAACCGATATTGGTAAGCGCACAAAAACGCGAACAACAGCTGCTTGATGTTCCAACAGCCATTTCGTCGGTGAGTAATCAACGAATAAATGAAGCCAACATCACCGAGCTAAGCACACTGGGTGAATTTGTTCCGGGATTATACGTACGCGAGCAGGGCGCCAACCGACCCACTTTTGCCATTCGCGGGCTAAGCAGCGATGAAGTGAGCCCCAGCGCCCAACCACGTATTTCGGTATTTTTTAATAATGTGCCGATAAACCGGGCCAATTCAGCTGCGCTAGAGTTGTACGACATGGACCGAGTGGAAGTATTGAAAGGCCCGCAAAACGCACTTTTCGGTCGTGGCGCACAGGCTGGAGCAATTCACTATGTAAGTAAAATGCCGGAGAACAGCTATTACGGAAGTATTACTGCCGGATTGGGAGATTACGGGCTGCAAGAATACCGGGGCATGATTAATGCACCGATAATAGAAAACAAACTGATGATGCGGGCTGCAGGAATTTACACTACGCGCGATGGTTATGTGGAGAATACTTTTGGCGGCGACCTGATGGGTAAAGAAACCATTGCCGGACGTTTTTCTTTGCGCTTCAAGCCACAATGGAACCACCGTTTTGATGTGGTGGTGAATTACCAGAAAGACGATACTCCGGGAATAGCATTTATGCCCGCTGGTCTGCCAAATACAAATGGCGATATTGGCATTTTTAGTGGCGTTGCCTCGCACGAACAGGGCATAAACCTGGGAACCGGAAAAGAAATTTTTGATGCAACACTGAACTACCGCCTTTACATGAGCGAACATACCTACTGGACCAGTATCACTTCGTATCGAAAAACAGATGCCACATCACGGTGGGATGGCGACGGTACGGCCTCGGCGGCCATCGATATGGCAGAATATGCCGGAGCATCACAATTTTACCAGGAGATACGTGGAAACTTCTCGCAGAACAGCCGTATGAACGGTTCGCTTGGAGGTAGTTTCTGGCGCGAAAAAGCCGACCAGACTTACTGGTTCTCGCCCAACGAGCAACACCTCGCGAATCTTATGCTCTCAAGTCCACCAATGCCTTTGGTGGATGCTAATGGCGGGCCAATTTCAATTCCGGCAATACCAAATTATGACCCTGAATTGGATACAACGATTTACATCCCTCTTCCAACAAATCACCAGGAAGAAATGTACAGCAAAGCTACAAACATGTCAGTAGAAGCGTTTATGGATTTGAACTACCAGTTATCACGAAAGATTTTTGTTTCGGCAGGAGTTCGTATGGTTTACGACCGTTATAAACTGAACAGCGAATCTTCTTTTGTCAGCGGCTTGCCATCAACATTGGGTATGTATACAGGTAACGCCCCCAACGTTTTCTTTTTGCCATATAATTCAAAAGAAATCAGTAAAAATACAATTTCCTATACCTGGCGCGGAGGGTTAAAATACCGCTTTAACGAATACGGAAATATTTATGCCAACTACTCGCGCGGACGCCGCCCTGCCGTATTGCAGTTTACCTCAACAGGAGAAGAGGAAGTTCTGGAG
>NZ_JBFHGM010000142.1:0-12769 GCF_041583095.1 Draconibacterium sp. | reverse complement strand
TGATCGACGGACGAAGCAAAGTAACCAAAACATCGTTCCGTTTCCTGAATACACTTTACAATCTGGGGCCATCGCCTGAGCCAAACATTACTATTCTTTGGTCGAAAAACCTGCCAAAAGGGTTTAAAGATTATTGTGCCAAAGTATCTATCGAAACCTCATCAATTCAGTACGAAAATGATGATTTGATGCGTACCAGCTCAAACTGCGACGACTACGGAATTGCATGTTGTGTATCGATGCAGGAATTGGGAAAACACATCCAGTTCTTTGGTGCACGTACCAACCTGGCAAAAACACTGCTTTTAGCTATTAACAGCGGACGCTGCGAGAATACAGGAACACAAATGGTAGATGGAATTCCGTTCATTGAAGAAGAATACCTGGATTACGCCAAAGTAATCGACAACTTTAAAATAGCCATGAAAGAAGTGGCGCGTGTATACAACGAAGCGATGAACATCATCCACTATATGCACGACAAATATTACTACGAAAAAGCTCAAATGGCGCTTATCGATACCAATCCGAAAATTAATATCGCTTACGGGATTGCAGGATTATCGATTGTTGCCGATTCGCTTTCGGCTATTAAACACGCCAAAGTAAAACCGATTCGCGATGAAAACGGCCTAACTGTAGATTTCCAGATTGAAGGCGATTTCCCGAAATATGGTAACGACGACGACCGTGTTGACTACATTGCACGCGATGTAGTGGAGCATTTTAACCTGGAGCTGGAAAAACTTCCGGTGTACAAAAATGCCATGCCGACCATGTCGGTATTAACGATTACTTCGAATGTGGTTTACGGAAAGAAAACCGGAGCTACTCCCGACGGACGTGCGAAAGGTGTTGCTTTTGCACCGGGTGCTAACCCGATGCACGGACGCGATACACACGGGGTAATTGCATCGCTAAACTCGGTGGCCAAAATCGATTATAAAGATTCGAAAGACGGTATTTCAAATACACTTTCTGTTGTTCCAAAATCATTGGGAGCAACTCCTGAAATGCGTATTGAAAACCTTGTTCGTACACTCGATGGTTATTTCGGTTGCAACGCACAGCACTTAAACGTAAATGTGCTCGACCGCGACACGCTGCTTCATGCCATGGAGCACCCTGAAGACCACCCGCAGTTAACAATTCGGGTATCGGGCTACGCTGTAAACTTTGTTCGTTTAACACGCGAACAGCAGCAGGAAGTGCTTACGCGTTCGTTCCACGAAACAATGTAATTATTCATTAAATACTACACAAGCATGCCGACCGGTTTAAACTGGTTGGCATGTTTTTGTGTTAAATAGTATGTCTCCAACTGAAAATAAATTAATCGTCCATTCCATCGAATCGTTTGGTACACACGATGGCCCGGGAATTCGTTTGGTCGTGTTTCTACAGGGCTGCAACCTGCATTGTAAATACTGTCAGAATGCAGATACCATTGCCTTAAAAGGCGGAACTGTAACCGAAATCGAGAGCCTGATAAAACGTGCCATAAATATGAAAACTTACTTTGGCGATGATGGCGGAGTGACCGTTTCAGGCGGAGAACCCATGTTACAAAGTAAGGCGCTTATTCCCTTTTTTGAAGCATTACAGACGGAAGGTATTCACACGAATATTGACACCAACGGATTGATTCGAACACCGGAAGCCAAACATTTAATCTCGGAGCTGGCCGACCTGGTAATGTTTGATGTTAAAGCCACAACAGAGGAGGGATTCGAATCGATTACCGGAGCAAAAGGACTTGGCCGGCTGTTGGAAAACATTCAACTTCGCGAGCAAAGTAAAAAACCTTACTGGCTTCGTTATGTGCTGGTTCCTGATTACACGGATAGCGAGGAATCGTTACGTTGGTTAATCGAAACTTTCTCCGAAAACAATCACCTGGAAAAATTTGAAATACTCCCCTACCACAAACTGGGAATTTACAAATGGGAGTCGTTGGGAATGGACTACCAGTTTAAGGAGGTAGAAGAGAACTCTCCTGAACAGATCGAGCGGGCTTTTGAAATGCTAAAACCGCATTTTAAGGATGTAATTGTGAAATAACAAGCTTCGAGTATCGAGCAACGAGTATCTAGCATCTTGTATCAAGTATCAAAAAAGAAAAAACAATGAGTTTATATTCACCAAAAGAAATTATTAACGAGGCCGGGAAACTGGCCATTGCAAAAGACAGCTACTCGGCAAAAAAAATACTGACACTGGCATTTTTAGCCGGCGCCTATATCGCTTTTGGAGGTTTGCTGTCCATTTTGGTTGGCGGCGGAGTGCCCGGTATTGGTGCTGAAAACCCGGGAATCCCGAAGTTTCTTATGGGGGCTATGTTCCCCGTTGGGCTGATGATTGTAGTCATGGCCGGAGCAGAACTTTTTACCGGCAACAACGCCTATTTTATGCCCAATGTGTTGGGTGGCAAACAACGCTGGACGGCTCCGCTTCGTAACTGGTCGTTGGTTTATCTGGGCAATTTGATTGGGGCTGTGTTTGTTGCTTATTTTCTGGTTCACCTCACGCATTTGGTAAATGTTGAGCCCTGGATTAATACCGTTGAAAAGATTGCGGTTGGGAAAACATCGAATCCCTTTTTTACTACATTTTTAAAAGGTATCGGTGCCAACTGGCTGGTTTGTTTAGCGCTTTGGATGGGTATGTCGGCACAACACACCAGCGGAAAGATACTAGGCATCTGGTGGCCGGTTATGGCCTTTGTTACTATGGGGTTCGAGCATAGTATTGCCAACATGTTTTTTATTCCATTAGCCATTTTTGAGGGGGCTGATATTAGCTGGACAACCTTTGTGATAAAAAACCTGATTCCGGCAACACTAGGAAATATTGTTGGGGGCGGCTTTTTTGTAGGTACTTTATACTGGTATGCCTACGCTAAAGAGAAATAGCAAAAGCCGAAGATCTTATGATTTCGGGGTAATGATACCGCTCACTTTAAGTGAGAGCATCAGGTAATTTATAAAAGTGTATTTACAATTCTGCTTTTTGGTTGTTGAAGCATACGCACCGGAATGCTACTTTTGATAACCTTCTGCAAAGCATTAACCTGACGCTCTTTGGCAAAACGTTTGGCAGTTATTAGACTGATTTCGCGAACCGGCTCATTCGGAACAATTTCTTTGATCAGCTCTTCCTGCTCGGCCGGAATATTTATAGTGGCCAACTCGGGAATAAATGTCAGACCGCTTTTGTTCTCCACGATACGCCGTAACGATTCGATAGAATTACTGTGATAAACCAATGATTGTTTGTTTCTCTTTTGCGGATTCAGCTTACAAATGGAATTCACCTGGTTCTGAAAACAGTTCCCCTCTTCAAGGTACCATATTTCGCCTTCTTCAATTGATTTGATATCGATGAAATCCTGCTTAAACAAACGATGATCTTCGGACAAATACGCATAAAAACGTTCGTAAAAAAGTGGAGTTATGGAAATATTTGTTGCCGAAACCGGGGTAGAAATTATACCACAATCGATATCACCCATTTTAATTTCGTCAATGATCTCTTCCGTTTTTAGCTCGTAAATCTCCAACTGCAACGCCGGAAAGTCTTTGCCCAATTGATGAATAAAAAGCGGAATCAGGTACGGAGCCAGTGTTGGAATTATCCCGACTTTCAGATTACCACTTACTTCTTCACTGATATTAATTGAGATTTGTTTCAACGCCTCAATCTGCTTTAAAATCTCCAGCGACTTCTCGTAAAACACCTTCCCCTCATCTGTAAATTGAAATGGCCGTTTGGTTCGGTCGATCAATTTGAACTCCAGTTCCTCTTCCAGTTTCTGTATTTGCAGACTTAACGCTGGCTGTGTAACTCCCAGCCGGTTGGCGGCCAAAGAAAACGAACCACATGCATACAATTCTTTCAGATATTCCAGTTGTGCGATATTCATAGCATAAGTATTACTAATACTGCCATAAATATAATAAATACTACTAATGGTATCTTTGAAGTGTTGAAAGAAACAAAACAACGAATTAGAACTACAAAGTTTAATAAATTAAAATTTACATATTATGAAAGCAAAAAATCAAATTACAGTAGAGAAATTGAATCAGTTATTAGCAGATTATCAAATTCATTATCAAAACCTTCGCGGATTACACTGGAACATTAAAGGACAATTGTTCTTCGCATTACACGCCCGATTCGAAGAGTATTACAACCAGGCTTCTGATGTTGTAGATGAAATTGCAGAACGTATTTTAATGTTGGGTGGTCAGCCGTTGCACACTTTCGAAGACTACTTAAAAACCGCGAAACTTGATGTAGTAGCCAACGTTTCGGAAGCTAAACCTGCAGTTGAAAGTGTTTTGGAAAGCCAGAAATACTTTCTGAATAGCTTTAACGAAATTTTGGAAGTTGCCGGAGAAAATAACGATGAAGGAACGGCAGCAATGATGAGCGACTGGATTGGGCATACTGAAAAAGAAATCTGGATGCTGGAATCTTTCCTGGCATAACCCGAAAATGAATTAACAAAAAAGCCTCGCAACATTGCGAGGCTTTCTTTTATGTTTTTCGCTTCAGAACCTTTAATCATCGATGGTTTGAAATACCAGCTGGCGAAATTTCCAACCGGTAACATCGTTAACGGGGCCTTGTGTTTGTTTCATAATTATACCGATTACATTTTCTTCAGGATCGGCAAAATACTGGGTATTAAAATAACCGCCCCAGTTGAAAGTTCCCTCACTTCCAAGACCTCCTTTGTTCTGCCCTTTCTCAGTTACCAGGTCAAAAGCCAGCCCGAATTTGGTATCTGATTCTCCACGGATAGCTCCAATTTGATTCGATAAAATTACATCAACTGTTTTCCGACTTAACAGGCGAACTCCGTTGTATTCTCCACCGTTCAGGTACATTTGCAAAAAAATGGCATAATCTTTTGCCGTGCTAGACAAACCGGCTCCTCCTGAGAAAAATGTTTTGGCGCCTTTAATCGGGTAGTCGGTATCGTAAAAAGTTACCGGGTACTTTTGCCATTCGCCATTAACCTGAGTTTGAACTTCAACCACACGATCGATATTTTTTTCGGGTTGGTAAAACCAGGTGTCTTCCATCCCCAGCGGATCGAAAATATGTGTTTTCAGGTATTTATCGAAAGGCATTCCCGATACCACTTCAATAAAATAGCCCAACACATCCAATCCTTCGCTGTAGGTAAACTGTGCTCCCGGTTCGTGGTGTAAAGGCATTTTTGCCAGCTTCTTTACACTTTCTTCAATGGTAATATTTTCCGTTGTGAACAGGTCGGTAACACCGGCTTTTTTGTACAGCATCTTAAAACGTTCATCGCCATCAATTACACCGTAACCAATTCCTGAAGTATGCGACAAAAGATGACGAATGGTGATTTCATTTTTTACAGGCACTCCGGTCCAGGTCGTATCGCTGTAACTAAAATTGGTAAGCACCTGCTGATTTTTGAACTCGGGGATGTATTTCGAAATGGGATCATCCAACTGAAATTTCCCTTCTTCCCAAAGCATCATCACCGCTGTTGAAGTAATCGCTTTTGTTTGCGAAGCGATTCGGAAAATTGCATCGCGTTTCATTTTATCACCATCTGCGTTGGCAACTCCGTAAGCTTTCCAGTGAACGATTTTTCCGTTACGTGCCACCAGCGAAACAATCCCCGGAAGATTTCCTTTTGCAACTTCTTCTTCACACATTTTATCGATGCGCGCCAAACGTTCGGCAGAAATACCGGCACTTTCGGGTGACATTTCTTCCAGTTTTGGTGATTTTATAATTGAACTGGTTTGGGCATTCGTTACGCCCAACAAAAAAATACATAAAGCAAAAAGTAGTGTTAGCTTTTTCATTTGGTTTAATTTATACGTTTATGATTTTGATAGTCTGTAACTCACAAAAACGATTTGTTACTAAAATTAAGCCCAAAGATAAAAATAACAGACGCGAAACGCCAGATGTTATTTCAATTTAAACATAAACTATCCGACAGCAAAAAAGAAAAGGACACGAATGTGCTGATCGTTCTGTAAAAAAACAGGGAAAGTAATCCTCCCCCTGTTTAACTCTTAAAGTTTCAGCTATTGGCGTAAACTCTCAAATCAGCTAAAGCATTTCTCTTCCTTCGCGGTCGGGATCATTTTTCACTTCACAAACGTCATTTAAAATCATTACCTCTCCATTTTCAGAAGTAAATTCGGGCCATTCAGGCATTGTTTTACAATTCGGATCGCCCGTTCGCATAAAACTTAACAGTGCATCCGACATCTTTTCCGACAATTTACGTGGACGGGCTCCTCCGCCGGTGTGTGTTAACATCAAATCGGTGTTGTAGAACCAAAAACAAATATCGAGGCAATGGAAGGCCCGCATTCGGTTGTCAAATAACGGTGGTTCCCACCCGAACCAGGCCATATAAACCGGTGCTCCCTGCTGGCTTTTGGCTGTGGCTGTTTCAACGGCACCTTTCCGATTACTGGCTACCAGCGTCATAATTTCAATTGGTTTGGCATCAGGAAATACCTTTGCATATGCATCGTAAACTTCCGGAGCCTTGTCGCCCAGGCCCCCTCTGAAACCTGCACGGTCCTTCAACATTTCTTTAGCTTCATCAGCTGTTATTTTTTCCATTTCTGGCATTGTCCGTGCCATTCCCCACTCATGAAAAGTTGTACAGATCAGCATAGGCACATCGGAAGAAACACCGCTTGCTTCAGAATAAAATGTTCCTTTTGGAATGTTCACTCCGTCAGCCACCGGGGCAAATCCCACACGCATCAATCCGCTTCCACCTTCCTCTTCACGCATTTTTTCACTGGCTCTGTTGGCAATAAGAATATATTCCTTCCAGGGAATTTCCTGCAGGTTATCAATTTCCGAAGCTTGTAAACCGGCTTCTTTGAGTACGTATTCTCCCAGCTTTTGTGCATAACCCTGATTCATGCCCTCGGTAGTTGAACCACTCAGCGGAACAGCTTTATGCACCAATCCTTTTGCTGCTGGCATGGCGGCCAGAGTACACACTTTGGCACCACCTCCCGACTGGCCCATGATGGTGACGTTTCCCGGGTCGCCACCAAAATTGGCGATATTTTGGTTCACCCATTCCAGTGCGGCTACCATATCAAGCGCACCAACATTACCCGAGTTTTTATATTTTTCGCCACCTACTCCCGAGAGGTCAGAAAAACCGATCGGCCCCAGGCGGTGGTTAATCGAAACAAAAACGATATCGCCTTTGCGGCTGAGGTTTTCGCCCATGTAACCGTCTTGCTCAATACCATTTCCGTTGGTGTAACCGCCGCCATGCAACCACACCATAACAGGGCGTTTGTTGGTGTCAAGAGCCGGTGTCCATACATTCAGTTTCAAACAATCTTCGCTTACATCGTCGTAATTCCAGTGGTCAACAAACGATGAATAGGCATTGCCATAACGTCCATCCATTAACTGCGGCGCTGTATTTCCCCACCAAACTGCGGGTTTAATATCATCCCAGGGTTCCGGTTTTTGGGGCGGCATAAAACGGTTTTTACCCCCTGTATCTGCACCATACGGGATACCTCTGAACTGTGTTATTCCGCGTAGAATAAAACCTTTTACCTTACCGTAAACCGTATTGGCAATGGCAATATCGTCGCCAATAAATAGTATTTGCTCGTCGTCGTTTGCAACTGCCGATTCAGCCGGGCCAGCGCATGAGGCAAGCGGAAGTGTTGTAGCCAGACCAAATCCAGCGGCTCCTGCTCCCATCGTTTGAAAAAAGTCTCGTCGATTTGTTTTCATCGTTATTAGTTTTAAAGTTTAGTTCATTTGAATAATAGGGGTACTATCTCTTTTAAACAAACACGCCAGGTGTCCCAGTTATGGCCACCAACTTCTCCAAAATACGTGTGTTTCATGTGCATTTCATCAAGTCCTTTTAACAAACGCGCTGCATTTGCCCAGGCCATATCACTTTCGCCGCAACCAACCCAGTACAATTTGTAACCGGCATCTTTAACCGGCTTTAATTCAGCTTTCGCATCACGTCCGGGTGTAAATCCCATACTTAAAACACCAATATAATCAAATAATTCAGGATTTCGGGCAGTGGAATACAAGGTATAAATTCCACCCATCGAAAGACCGGCAATTGCCCTTGATTCTTTCTTTTTAATAACCTGATAATGCGATTCGATGTACGGAATAATATCCTCAACAAGGTCTTTTGTGTACGCGCCTCCCGAATGCAATTCTTCTGATTCCATACCCAGAGAAAAAATCGAAGGTCCCGGCAACGGATCCATAATATCAGGAGCAGCCAGACTATTCGGATCGGCATTAGGCATCACAACGATCATCTGTTCGGCTTTTCCCTGCGCAATCAGGTTATCAAGTATCTGACATGCCCTGCCAAGTGTGGGCCAGGCATCCTCATCGCCACCACCACCGTGCTGTAAATAAAAAACCGGGTATTTTTTATTCGTTTCTCCATATCCGTAAGGAGTGTATACCGACATTCTTCGTTCGGCACCAAAGGCTTTGGACGGATACCAGACTTTTGACAGGGTACCTTTATGATCGCTGGCCTCCAAAAATACATTGCTTTTTCCTCCCTGAACAATGAACATATTTGTTGTATTTTGTCCATCACGAATTACCTTCAGGTTATTCGGGTCGAGCATTTTAATACCATCAACAGAAATGGTATAGGTATAAAAATCGGGCATCACATCTTTAGCGGTATATTCCCACACGCCATGTTCGCCTTCCTTCATTTCCACGGGTGCAGGCAGCAACATATTTCCCATCGGAGTTTCCACTTCTTTTTCAGGAAGAAAATCCCCGTTAAGTTCCACTTTTATTGCTTTTGGTGCACGAAAACGAATGGTAACATTGTTACCGTCGATCTCCGGAGAAACCAATCGTGGAGGCGCTTCAAACTGAGCAAAAATACTTGTAGTAAAAATTAGAAATGTAACTAAAAGAATAAGTTTTCTCATGGTAAAACTGTTTTATGGTTCTTATCTAAAAAGTAACTGTGAGAAACTCCGCAGCGAATGTTTCCACACTTTCCATTCGTGTGTACCTTCATAAGTTTCATAAGTAACTTTTAAGTTATTCTTTTTGAACAGATCAACTACTTTTTGAGTGTGTTCCACTCGCGGATCCTGCTCGCCACATGACAGGTAAAATAAATCCAGTTCCTTATTGAAATTGGCCGATTTTGACAGAATACCGGGAATCCGCTCTTCCGGATCGAAAGAAAAGCCAGGAATTCCACCAAAAATACCTGAACTATAAGATCCTATCCAGTCAAATTTATCCACATTTCCAAGGCCAATATAAAACGATTGTCCACCGCCCATCGAAAGACCTGCAAGCGCTCTGTGTTTCTGGTCGGTATAAACCGAGAATTCCTTTTCAATCAACGGAATCACATCGGTAAATAATTCATCGGCCATTATTTGGATACCCTCTGCACCATAAGCTCCGCCTTCGGTTTGTTTCTCCACATTTCCGTTGGGCATTACCACAACCATGGGTACAATTTTATTCTGTGCCAATAAATTGTCCATAATGTTTGCCGTGCAGCCTTCAACATACCACGATGTTTCGTTACCGCCACCACCATGACGCAGATAAAACACCGGATATTTTTTTGTCGGCTTATAACCCGGTGGCGTGTACACATAAACCTCACGGTTGACATCTTGTGTGGTTGAAAAATATTTCAGAATGTGCATGGTGCCATGGGGAACATCCTGCAACTCATCAAAACGAGGCGGATTACCCGGCACATTAACGAGGCTGAAATCGGGAGCCTGTCCCACCTGCATTTCAGGATTTGCAGGGTCGAGCACTTTTAACCCGTCAACAGAAAAAGAGTAGGTATACACTTCAGGCTCAACCGGCCCAACGGTAACACTCCAAACACCTTCAACATCCCTTTCCATCGGGTAGTTCTTCATCATCATATTCACCGAAACTTCTTTTGCATTCGGTGCTTTTATCGAAAAAGTAATGCTGTTATCCTCATTCACTACCGGAGATTTAATTCGTGGCCCGAATTGAGCAAAAACATTCAGGCTGATTAACAGAATGAAGGACAAACTGAAGAATCGAAGCAGGTATTTATTGTTTGTCATTTTATTGATTTTAGGTTTGTGAATTCTTAGAAAATAAAAAAGCACACCACGAATGATGTACTTTTGGTTGCCTATTTTTACTGAAATAATACCGGAACAAAATTTTTAAGGTCGTTCCGCCAAACCGGCCAGCTGTGACCACCGGGCATTTCGCTAAATTCATAATCAATCCCGTTTTTGTCGAATACCTTCAACATTTCTTTGCCATTTGTATACGCAATATCTTCAGGCCCTCCCTGTGTAAATTTCAGGAGTTTCACTGTTTTAGCTAAAGTAGGTGCAATCACTTTCAAACGTTTATCACCTGTTTCGTACATTTCCTTGTTGTTGGTAAACCAACCCGAGCTCATTACATTTATGTATGCAAACAAATCGGGGTGTGCCATAAACGATTCCATTACTTCCAGTCCTCCCATTGAAAGCCCTGCCAGTGCGCGATGATCAGCATCTGTGTAAACATTGTAATTTGCTTCGATGTAAAGGATAATATCGTTTACAAAATCCTTAACGAACAGGTTTACATCCATTCCTCCATCGGGCATAACCACAATCATTTCCCTGCATTTTCCTTCGGCCAGCAGGTTGTCCATAATAATTCCTGCGCGACCAACTCCGGGCCACGCCAGTTCGCTGTCGCCACCACCGTGAATCAGATAAAACACAGGCAATTTATTGTTTTTGGCGTTGTAACCCGGAGGTGTCCAAACCTGCATATTCCGCATTGTTCCGGTAGTTTCCGAATAATACTGAATAGCAGAAACAGCACCATGAGGCACATCTTTCCGAACGGCAAAAAATTCCTTTTCTCCGTTTGGAAGCACATCAACCAAGGCCGATGTTTTGTAAGCTTCCGGAGCTTTCGGATCGTAAACATTTACACCATCAACGATGAAACGATAACGGTAAGTTCCAGCTTTCACATCCGGAACCGTTATTGTCCAAACGCCATTCTCTGCTTTTTCGCTTTTTAGCTCTGTCCCCCACGGAACAATATCGCCACCCAAAGTTACTTTTTCCGCTTCGGGAGCATAAATCTGAAATTGAACATCGCCATTCTCCCTTACCTTTGTCGATTGCAAATTGTCGTTAGGAGTTGGTGTTCGGTTAAACATCTGGGCCTGGGTGGCCACAGTAAAAAATACGGCTAAAAAGCCAAGCAGTAATTTCAGTTTTAAGTTATTCATAGTTTCGTTTATTGATTCGTTTATTTAAAAAGGCGCGGAGCATAATCCGCCAAATAGATTCTCCAATTGGCCCAGGTATGACCACCTTCGGTTTCATTATAAACACATTCGAAGTTGTGCTCATCGAGCTTTTTTAGTAGTGTTTGTACTCCTTCGAAACAGAAATCGTCTTTTCCGCAGCCCACATAAAACAATTTGTTTTTCATGGTTTCCAGGTGTTGGTCGTAGGCGGGTATCAGAATATTGTTTGAAATGAGATCGAATGGTGTATTAAAATGAATTCCGAGGCTAAAACAACCAATATACTGAAACAATCCAGGATTTGACATGGCAGTAATTTGTGTTTGCAAACACCCCATTGACAAACCTGCTATGGCGCGATTCTCACTGTTAGCAATTACCCTGTAATGTTTTTCGATATAAGGAATAACATCGTTTACCAGGCTATTGGGGAATTTTGTCATCCCGTCGATTATTTCCTGTTCATTGCCATTTGCTCCCGGCCCAAAACTCTGAGAAGCATCCGGCTGTTTTGACCAATCAGTTACAGCAGCACTTTGTTCTGCATTTCCATTAGTCATAACCACAATCATTGGTTTGGCTTTCCCTTCGGCAATCAGGTTATCCAAAATATAGTTTGCGCGTCCTAAAGAACTCCAGGCATCTTCGTCGCCACCACCACCATGAAGCAAGTATAAAACAGGGTATTTTTCCTCGCTGTTTGCATAACCGGGAGGTGTGTACACGTACATTCTCCGATTCAGTTTTAGGGTTGGAGAATCATACCACACTTTGGTGATAGCCCCATGAGGAACATCGTTCACCTGAAAAACGTCAGAAGCTTCGCCGGGAATAATTAAGGTACTTGCATAACGAGTTCCGTCGCGCAAAGCTTTTGGGTTTCTTGGATCTAGAATACTCACTCCATCAAGTATAAAATTGTAGTGATACATTGATGGTTCCAAGGCAGCCGTTTTTGCCGACCACACACCATCATCTCCTTTTTTCATTTCCAGGTTCTGTCCAAATTCCATCCAGCTTCCGCTAACGGTAACCGATTGAGCATTTTCAGCATACAGGCGGAAAGTTACGCTATTGTCTCCGTTTATCTCGGGGGAAACAACCTCAACACCTCTTTGTTGTTGAATTTCCTGTGCTTGTGCGCCACAAATTATAAATGTGGCAATAAAAAGGGACCAAATTTTTTTTAATATTTTTTGATTATTCATAACTCCTCATTTAGTTAATTTTTTAAGCATAATTAGTTGTAATCGTTTATTTCTGAATACCTTTCCACATCTCGCGAATCAGTTTATACCGGTCGTTGATAACTGAACATTCTGTATCAATTCGCATAAGCGAACGCTCCTGTAAATTGTAAGCCGGCCATTCCGGCTGACCTTTGGCTGCTGGTTTTCCGTTGCGCGCGAAACTGGTCCATAACGAAGT
>NZ_JBFHGM010000141.1:0-12872 GCF_041583095.1 Draconibacterium sp. | reverse complement strand
CATTTCTTTGGCAATCTCCACCATAATTTCCAGCGATGGAGTGATTAATCCGCTCAGCCCGATTACATCCACTTCGTTTTTAATGGCTTCCTCAAGGATTTTCTCCGTTGGAACCATAACTCCCAAATCGATGATTTCGTAATTGTTACAGGCCAATACCACACCAACTATATTTTTACCTATGTCGTGAACATCGCCTTTTACGGTGGCCATCAGCACCTTTTTCTGCGAAGTGCTGTTTTTGAATTTCGCTTTATCGGCTTCAATAAATGGCAGCAAATAAGCCACAGCTTTTTTCATCACCCTTGCCGATTTTATCACCTGTGGCAAGAACATCTTTCCTGAGCCAAATAACTCACCAACGATGTTCATACCGTCCATCAATGGGCCTTCGATAATGTCCAATGCAGGCGAATATTTCTGAACGGCTTCGGCCATATCTTCGTCAACAAATTCGGGCAATCCTTTTACCAGCGAGTGAGCAATCCGTTTCTCAAGAGGCAGTTCGCGCCATTCGTCTTTTCTTTCTTCTTTTTTCGAAGTCGACTTCAGGCTTTCGGCAAATTCAAGTAACCTTTCCGTTGCATCCGGCCTGCGATTTAATACGAGGTCTTCAATCCTTTCCAGAAAATCTTTTGGGATTTCATCGTAAATCTGCAGCATTCCCGGGTTTACAATTCCCATGTCGAGACCTGCTTTTATGGCATGAAACAGGAACACCGAATGCATCGCTTCGCGAACCACATTGTTCCCGCGGAAAGCAAACGAAACATTACTTACACCGGCACTTACTTTTGCCAGCAGCAGATTTTCTTTTATCCATTTCACCGATTCGATGAACGATACGGCGTAATTATTATGCTCTTCAATGCCGGTACCGATGGTCAGCACGTTCGGATCGAAAATTATATCCTGGGCAGGCAATCCTACTTTTTCGGTAAGAATTTTATAGGCGCGGCTGCAAATTTCTTTGCGGCGTTCGGTGTTGTCGGCCTGGCCTTTTTCGTCAAAAGCCATAACGATAAC
This sequence comes from Draconibacterium sp., assembly GCF_041583095.1. NCBI lineage: Bacteria > Pseudomonadati > Bacteroidota > Bacteroidia > Marinilabiliales > Prolixibacteraceae > Draconibacterium > Draconibacterium sp. The sequence continues at coordinate 11,846 of NZ_JBFHGM010000141.1, read as the reverse complement.
AGCTGCACCGTAACGTTTAATTTTTTGTGCCTGCTCGATAAAAACGTCTTCCCCCTCTTTTAGGCTAATGGAGTTTACAATGGCTTTCCCCTGCAAGCATTTTAAACCGGCCTCAATGACATGCCACTTTGATGAGTCGATCATAATTGGAAGCCTGGCAATATCGGGTTCTGCCATAATCAGGTTCAGGAAAGTTACCATTTCTTTTTCGGCGTCCAACATGGCATCGTCCATATTAACATCTATCACCTGTGCCCCGTTTTCAACCTGGTGGCGTGCAATGGTCAGCGCTTCCTCGTATTTTTCTTCGCTGATTAGTCGAGCAAATTTGCGCGATCCGGCAACGTTACACCGTTCTCCAATATTCAGAAAGTTGGTGTTTTCGGTAATGGTTACCGGCTCCAGTCCACTCAGCTTTGTGTAAGTGGTAGCTTCGGCCCGATGGTGCGGATTTGCTTTGGCAGCCATATCGGCAAATGCCTTGATGTGAGCTGGCGTTGTACCACAGCAACCACCAATAATATTTACATAGTTATTATCGAGATACTGTTTGATGTGGCCGGCCATAATTTCCGGTGTTTCGTCGTACTCGCCAAACTGGTTTGGTAATCCTGCGTTTGGGTGTGCACTAATATGAAATGGTGCTTTCCCGGCCAGCTCTTTAATATACGGCTGTAGATCGGTAGCTCCCAACGAGCAGTTTAGTCCTATACTTAACAAATCAACGTGCGAAACCGAATTCAGGAAAGCTTCCAGCGTTTGACCGGAAAGTGTACGGCCACTGGCATCGGTAATGGTTCCTGAAACCATTAGAGGAATATTTATACCTCTTTCGTCAAGAACTTCTTCAATGGCAAAAATGGCTGCTTTGCTGTTCAGTGTATCAAAAATTGTTTCGATGAGTAACAGATCAACACCGCCATCGAGTAACGCTTCCACCTGTTCGCGATACGCTTGTTTCAACTCGTCGAATGAGATGGCGCGATAACCGGGATCGTTCACATCGGGCGAAAGTGATAATGTTTTGTTTGTAGGACCTACTGATCCTGCCACATAACGTGGTTTATCCGGATTGGCCAAGGTGAATTTATCGGTCAGTTCTTTGGCAATCTCAGCCGAAGCCTTATTCATTTTATAGACATACTCTTCAGTATAGTAATCGGCCTGCGAAATGCTGGTTGCATTAAAGGTGTTGGTGCAGATTATATCGGCACCTGCTTCCAGATAAGCCTCATGGATTTCCGAAATAACATCAGGGCGAGTCAGCGACAGCATGTCGTTGTTCCCTTTCATATCACTGGGGTGATCTTTCAATAATTCGCCCCTGTAATCGGCTTCTTCCAGTTTATATTCCTGAATCAGAGAACCCATTGCTCCATCCAATACCAATACTCTCTTCTTGAGTTCTTCCCGTATGTCTCTTTTTGTTGTCATCTGTTTAATTTTGAACACTAAGACTCAAAGCCACTAAGAATATTTTGTGTCTTCGTGACTTCGTGTTTTAATCTATTTCAATATCCTTATCTCATTCTCGCCCTTAATGCCGATCTTATCTTCGCAAATAATGAGCAACGATTGTATCTCGTTATAATTTTCTGCCTGTTTAATCACTTTTTCAACATGGTCAGGTGTTTTAACCTTATTTCCCAGCGCAGTTGCCAGCGCATCCGCCATAAGAATATCTTCACAAACCACTACAACGGCATCCGCTTTTCCATAACTTATCGATGGGCCAACTGTACCGGCCGAAGTACAAATACCAAAGGTACTACTCCCTGCGGGAATTACCAGCCCGATACGCTCGGTTAGAATGGATTCGCCTGCAAAAACAGATAAAATCAGTTCATCCTGTAAAAGCACAAAGATGTCGCCGCCGTTTTCAACTAACAGCTCCTTCACCGAAAAGTTTTTACAAATTTCTTCTCCAATTTCGCGGGCGAACAAACCGGCCACTGCCGACATGGGACCAATTCCGGCTTTCTCGGCAGCACGAGCCATTTCTTTTGCTTCTTCAGGAGCAAAATCAGACGGCTGAAATGGTTTCAGGCTTTTCCTGAAAAACGGTTCCTTTTCGATATAATCATCGAACGTTTGGCGTAGCGTTTTCATTTTTGCCAAAGCCACTTCTTTCATCTCGTCTTGGTAAGAAGCCGGATCGATACCGATCCAAAGATCGGTTTCCATGTGTTTTACTTCAAAACCTGTAAAACGTTCGGTGTTAAACTGGCTGCGATAGGTACGTTCTTCAAAAAGTTTCATCGTTATAAAATCGTGATTTTGCGAAAATGCTTCTTTCTATCTAAAATCAATTTCGAACAAGTTGAGAGGGCAGGCCGGAATACAAAGTTCGCAAACTACACATTTGCTTTTGTCGAATTCCAGTTTCCACGACTGCTTGTCCATGTTTAATGCACCGGCAAAACATACGGCGGTACAGTTTCCACAGTCGATACATTTTTCTTCTTTCCAGCGAATACGTTTGTCGAGCGATTCGCAGGTGATTTTATGGCTTTTAATGTACTCAACGCCTTTTTCAATATTCTCTTTTTTGCCTTGCAGCTCAAGCAAAAGACTGCCTCGTTTCCCGGGGTATACCTCTGCTTTCAGAATATTTATCCGGATATCGTATTCCTTCACCAGGTGGTAAGTAAACGCTTTGTCGCCGCTTTGCGGAGGGAAATTCAGTATATATCTTTTTTTAATCATTGTCAACCTCCGTTTCTTTTAGTCCGTTTAACGATGTATTCGAAGGGAACATGTGTACGGGTTTGGTTACTTCGAACTCTCCGTTTTGCAACCATTTCTTCAGCTCATCAGCAATTTTGCGCGCTTTTTTTAAGCTGGCAACCGGCGCGGTTCTTATCTTTTTACCTTTTACTTTTATGGTTCCCGACTGCAATTCTTCGTAGGTAACCTGCCCAAGTTTGGGCGTTCCAACCGTCCCGTAATCAAGTACCGAAGTTTCAATCTGGCTGTTGTTTATCGATACGCGTTTGGCAATGTCTGTGTTTAAAACCGGTATCGGAATACCAATTCCCACAAACATGCTCACCCCGTATTTTTCGTATGATGCAGCCTGAATATATTCGGCCGACATTTCTTTCAGGTTGCCCATTACTGCAATGGTAGCGCCATTGGTAACCGGAACTCCCAGCTCGTTTTTTGGTTTCGTCGTGTGAAACTGTGTTCCCGGCCAAACCACAAAACCCTGTGTTCCTCCTAAAAATATGCGCGTTCCCAGCCCGATGGTTTTAAACTCCGGGTCGTTTAGCAGCGGGCTTAATTCGCCTGAAGTGGAGTAGGTGGCATTGCGTAAATTGGGTAGCAAACTGCCCATGTAGGTATATTTTATAGTGGAAGTGGTATTTACCGCCACATTGTAGTTCTGATAAGCATTCCGCGGATTGAAAAGCGTAAACTCGTTTATGGTGTTAATGTTGATTTTGGTTTTAATGTGCTTCCGCGGATAACAATCGGTGCCTTTTGCCCAGGCTTCCAAAACTACATCTTTTCCTTCCAGTAAATCCTGAATAACGTGTGCACCCCCGTACTCCTGATTGTCAGGGTTACAGGCAGTGGCGCCAATGTATGAATCAACCGCGGCCAGACCTTCGTAGCATGGAACGTCGTTTAACCGTATTTTTTCCATCCGGATTGGCGGATTGGCGTGGCCGAAATTTATAATCGCCCCCGATGAGCACATGGCGCCAAAGGTTGCTGTGGTTACAACATCTACTTTCTCAACTATTTCTTCGGGCGACATTTCTTTCGCCATTTTCGCAACTTCTTCGGCGGTTAACACAACTGCTTTACCGGCCTTCAGTTTTTGGTTAATTTCTTCGTACGATTTTGTTTTAGACATATTATAAAAGTCGGAAGTTGGAAGCCAATAGACCGAATCAGGTAGCTTCGAAACAGGTTACTGTCTTCATTTAAAAGTTTTTAATGATATTTTTTACGCTGCTAATTTTTATGCGGTTAAAACCGCTGACGCATACACATATTTGCCCCGTGCAGATAGTTTGTAAAAAATAATTTGTAGTGCAGTTTTTTCATGTGATTAAAAGTGTTTGTTTTCAAGGGAATCACATGGAACTCGCTGTTGACCAGTCAGCTTTTGTATTTTGTAAGAGTATACTCGTTTCATCGATTGTGTTTTAATTATAATTCCGTTTCCGGCCGGGTATTGGCACCTTTTTGTCCGCCAGTTGCCGAACAAGGTTGCCAGAGTTTCGCAGAGCCCGATCTCTCCACTCTTCTGTATAAGCAAACACCCTTTGAAAGAATATTTGACAATGAAACAAAGATAAGCGAATTTGTAAATTTTAAATCGAACAACATGTTTAGATTTAATAATCTTAGGGACTTTTTCATAAATGAATGTCGTTTTACAAAATGTTAGCTACGCCAGAAACGTTGTAAATCTGTGTTCTTTTTTATTCTATTGATACTTTTTGCGCGTACTAATTTTCTTCTGATTTGATTATCAGATATAGAAGTAATACAACTTATGGAATCGATTGCATTTTTAGTAATACAATAATTCTCAGAATAGAATTATTTCTATATTTAGGGTCTTTAACCGCACATTAATGACCACAGAAAAGCAGAAAAATGGCTCTCATTTATTGTTGGAACACGCGTTTCGACAGTACCATGCTTCCCTGTTTTTCTATGCGTTAAAGTTTATCGACAATAAGGAGTTGGCTAAAGATATGGTGCAGGATGCATTCCTGAGTTTATTAAATTTTAAGCAGCAATCCGAAGTCAATAACCTGAAAGCATATCTTTTTCGTGCGGTAAGAAACAATTGCCTTAATCATATAAAACATACGATCGTAACATCAGAATTTGCGAAAAACGAGCAGGAGCGAATTAGCCGCGAAATTAAATTTTACGATACACACCAAACCCTTGTTGAAAAAGAACTGCAGGAAAAAGTAAACGAAGCAGTTAGTGCCCTTCCAGATAAATACCGGATACCTTTTGAGCTTAGCCGTTTTAATGAACTTTCAAATAAAGAAATTGCTGAACAATTGAATTTGCCCATCAGAACTGTTGAAACGCAGCTGTACCGGGCATTAAAACTACTGCGCGAAAGCCTTATTAATAAAGGGATCTTGCTTTTTACCTTTCTTTTTTTCAAATAAAATATATTTTTTTTGACGTAGATTGATGCACTTGGTTGTCGTTATGAAAAAGACAGCGAAATGATCATCGACGACATATATATAAGCCTGGTAATCCGGTACCTGAAAAAAGAATTGTCGGAGGAGGGAAAAAAGGAACTCTTCCACTGGGTGTATGAAAAGAAAGAGAATGAAAAACTCTTTTATCACCTGAAGGATATTTGGGAAACGGCGCAATTCGAGAATATTTCAAAAGGAGCCGATACCAATTCGGAATGGGAACGATTGGCCATGGTTGCCATTCACGAAGAAACTGATCACTTTTATGAAAAGAAATCAGTTAAACATACACTTTACCAGGTGCTGAAGGTGGCCGCAGTTGTTCTGGTAACCTTTGGCATTGGTTTTATGGTTCAAAAGTACCTGCCTGAGGAAGAGCAATATGCATGTGTTAATGTGCCTTACGGAGCAAAATCTGAACTTCAGCTGCCCGATGGAAGTATGATTTGGGTTAATTCGGGTTCAACCCTGAAATACCCAACTGATGTAAGCGGGAAAGAGGTGAATATTTATCTTGATGGAGAGGCTTTTTTCGATATTGCAAAAAACCCAAAACGTGCTTTAAATGTAAAAACATCGTCGATAAATATTCAGGTACACGGCACATCGTTCAATGTAAAGTCGTATGCCAATGACGATGTGGTTGAAACAACTTTAATTGAAGGTTTGGTGTCAATTAGCGGAAAAGTTGGCAATCGTGTCATTAAATCACCAATTTTTCTAAAACCCAACGAACAAGCCGTTATAGCAAAAAGCAATGAGACGGTAAATGTGACGACTCCTTCGGAAGAAAGTACCACTGAAGAGACCGCGCAGAATCAGATGTCAACTCCACTAACTACAATTCAGCCAAAAATTGAAATTACCAAAGGTATTGAGCCTGATGAGTTTATTATGTGGAAATACAATGTGCTGGTGTTTAAGAACGAACGTTTTGAAGACCTCGCCATTAAACTTGAGCGTTGGTACAATGTACAAATTACCATAGCAGACAAGGATCTAAAAAATTCGCGCTACACCGGAACCTTTGAAAAAGAAAGCATCGAACAGGCCATGAAGGCGCTTAGTTTATCGCTGCCGTTTAAATATGAAATCGACAAAAACAAAATAACTATACTAAAGAAATAGAACAAATAAACTAACAAACAAATACTTACTGCCTATGATTTAAAAAAATCTGCCTAAAAAGAATCGGAAAATGCGTCAACATTTCCCGATTCCGATTCATCACTCCGCCGCACGCGGAGCAATTAACTTATTAATTATTTATAAGCACGTTAAAACTATGAAAAAAAACTATGACTGTATTGGCTTTTGTGTGAAAAATAGAAGCCTGCTAAAACTATTAATAGCTATGAAATTTACGCTACTACTGTTTTTACTTACAACTGTTCAGTCATTCGGAACAGTTTACTCCCAGGGAACTAAATTTTCTATCCATTTACAAAATGTGAACACTGTCGAAATTTTTGAAACCATTGAAGATCAAAGTGAGTTCAAATTTTTATACAACAACGATTTGCTGGTAAACAAAAATTACGACAACCTGCAGATTACAGATAAAACTGTAGAACAGATTCTTGATGTTGTGTTAAACGGAACCGGAAACAGGTATTCGGTTTTGGAAAATAACCTGATCGTCATTTCTCCTTCTGTAGGTGCAGCTCAACAAGGTCTGATAAAAGGGAAAGTAACCGACATAAAAGGTGAACCGCTTATCGGAGCCACTATTGTTGTAAAAGGAACAACCATTGGCGATATTACCGACATAAACGGTGAATATGTGATAACAAATGTGCCGGTTGGAGATCAGACATTAATTGTATCGTTTATTGGCTACTCATCGCAGGAAATAGAAGTGAGCGGTGATGGCACATATGATATTACTTTAAAAGAAGACGTTGTTGGTTTAGACGAAGTGGTTGTTGTGGGTTACGGAACCGTAAAAAAGAGCGATTTAACAGGAGCTTTGTCGCAAGTAAAAGGTGAAGACCTGGCGGCCTACCCGGCACTGGGAATGACTCAGGCAATGCAAGGTAGGGCTGCCGGGGTGCAGATTCAGAAAAACAACGGAGAGCCCGGAGCCTCATTTAATGTTCGGATTCGTGGATCGGGCTCCATCAATTCTTCAGCCGATCCTTTGTATGTAGTTGATGGATTTCCGGGGGCAACAGCTCCTCCGGCAGAAGACATTGCATCCATCGAGATTTTAAAAGATGCTTCGGCCACTGCCATTTACGGTTCGCGCGGTGCTAATGGTGTAATCATGATTACTACCCGCCGCGGTGCTGAGGGGAAAGCACGAATCGAGTTCAACACATCATTTTCGGCTGAAAAGGAAATTAATCGTCTCGACCTGCTGAACAAAGATCAGTTTACCGATTATGTTACCGAAGTAAATCCTGATGCATTGGCCGGTTCAATTATCGGGCCCGGCACCGACTGGCAAGATGAAATATTCCGCACCGGAATGATTCAAAACCATCAGCTTTCAATTACAGGTGGAGACAAAGGACTCAAATATTATGTTTCAGGAACGCTTTACGACCATGAAGGAATAATACTAAATTCCGGTTTTAAAAGGTATTCAATAACAAGTAACCTGGATATTAAGGCAGGAGAAAAACTCAATTTGGGTGTTAATCTTTTTGCCCGCCGAACTGAAAAAGACGGTGTAAGAACCCAGGAAGGCAGCGGTGGAACAAATGGAACAGGTGTGGTTGCAGCAGCCTTTAGTGGTGAACCAACGCTTCCGGTGTATAACGAAGATGGCAGCTATACCATCTCCTGGTTGGGCGACCCAAATGATAACCCGGTAGCTATAGCGAAAGAGAGAAGCAACAATACGGTAGAAGATCGTTTCCAGGCAAATATGTTTGGAGAATATCAAATTCTGCCCGATCTGAAGTTTCGTGTTACGATTGGTGCAAACATAAACAACTATCGTACCGGAGACTATGTGCCAACAACACTGAATGCCGGAGCACAATCAGGTGGAAGTGCAAGTATAAATTCAGGAAAATATACCGGGTTAATCAACGAGAATTATCTTACTTACACGAAACAATTTGGTAATCACAATATTTCGGCCATGGCAGGTTATTCATACGAATCAACCCGAAGTGAAGGATGGTCAGCAAGCAGTCAGACCTTTTTAACCGACGCCTCGTTGTGGTGGAACCTCGATGGCGCATCAACTTACAACAGCCCCGGCTCAGGTCTAGTAGAAACCGAACTTTCTTCGTATTACGGTCGGGTTAACTATAAGCTTTTTGATCGTTATATGATCACACTGAATGCCCGCTATGACGGATCTTCACGGTTTGCCAAAAACGAAAAATGGGCATTTTTCCCGTCAGGAGCAATAGCATGGAACGTAATGGAAGAATCGTTTATGCAAGAGGTTAAAAAAATTAGCCAGTTAAAACTTCGTGCAAGTTATGGTGTTACCGGAAACCAATCCATTAGCCCGTACCAGTCGTTGGCACGCCTCGGAACAGTACATTCCATTCAAAATTCTGCCATTGTAAATGCAGTTAGGCCAACTTCAGTTGCCAACGATAACTTAACCTGGGAATCGACAGCACAAACCGATGTTGGTTTTGACCTAGGCTTATTTGATCAGCGACTGTCGCTGGTAGGAGATTATTATTACAAAAAAACAACTGACCTCTTGTTTAGCATGCCACTGCCTCCTTATTCCGGCTACAGTTCGATGCTGAAAAATATTGGAAGTCTTGAAAACAAAGGTGTTGAACTCACACTATCATCTATCAACCTGAATGGAGAGTTGCGTTGGGTTACCGATCTGAACTTTTCAAAAAACCGAAACAAAATTCTTGAATTGCCTGATAGTAAAGATGTAATGTATAAAGTATTGCCGGGCCATATGGTGGGCGTAAGTACAACGAACATATTACGCGAAGGAGAACCAGTAGGCGTGTTTTACGGATATGTTTACGATGGTGTATACCAGGAAGGTGAAACCATCTTACCCGGAAACTTCGACCAATATGCAGGTGGTGAAAAATACCGCGATATTGATGGCATTAAGGACGAGGAAGGTATCCTCACCGGAGAAACTGATGGAAAAATCAACGGCGACGACCGTAAAATTATCGGAAATCCACATCCCGATTTTATCTGGGGGCTTAACAACACCCTGGAGTACAAAGGATTCGATCTGAATATTTTTATTCAGGGATCGCAGGGGAATGACATTTACAGCTATACTTTACAGGAACTGGAAACCATGCGAGGAAGCAGTAACTCTACAACCGAAGCTTTACGACGTTGGACACCGACCAATACCGATACCGACGTGCCGGTTGCAAATACTGCCCGGGGTTACCATTCTTCTTCACGCTGGATTTTTGATGGCAGTTACGTTCGCGTTAAGAACCTGTCGCTGGGTTATAACTTGCCAAACAACCTGGTTCAAAAAGCAGGTTTAAGCAACGTTCGCGTGTATATAAGCGGTCAGAACCTCTGGACCATTACCGGTTATCGCGGATACGACCCCGAAGTTAATTATGGAGGATCAGGTTCGAACACCAGACTGGGATTTGATTACGGAAGTTATCCAAATGCCAAATCGTATACAGTTGGCTTGAAAGTTACTTTCTAATTCGAAAATGTTGAACATTAAAAATTGAAGAAAATGAAACACTTAAAAATATTTTCATTGTTATTGATTGTACTAGGTATTTTCGCCTGTACTGATTTGCAGGAAGACCCTGTTGGCGAACTTGCCCCTGACGGATTTTTCAAAAAAACCGGCGATGTTGAAGCTGCAATTTTCGGAGCTTACGGAAGAATGGCCTCTGAAGGTTACTGGGGAAGAAAACAATCGTTAACCATTATGTTGTTAAGCGATATGGTTGATATCGGTGATCCTGGAACGCCATCGCGACGTAAACAAATTAATAGTTTCACCAGCGATGCATTTAGTGGTATGGTTAGTTCATTCTGGCCCCGGTCGTACGATATTATAAGTGCAGCCAACAATGCTATTTATGGAGCGGAAGTGATTGAGGCCGACGAGGATGTTAAAAATGCACTTAAAGCGGAAGCAATGTTTGCCCGGTCGTTTATCTATTTTAACCTGGTTCGTTTGTTTGGCGATATTCCTTATATCGGTGAATCGATCAGTGATCCGGAAGCGGTTGCCGATTTATTAAAAACCTCAGCTGCCGATGTTTACGGTTATATTATCGCGGATCTTGAATTTGGCAAACAACACTTACCCATGACTCAAAACGCCAGGGCCAGGGCCAGTGCAGGTGCTGCCGCAACTATGTTGGCCGATGTTTACCTTACTTTGGGTGATTACAGCAAAGCATACGAAAATGCTAAATGGGTGATCGACCATGCAACAGATTTGGAGTATGAACTTGAGGCCGATTATCAGAATTTATTCGATGGATCAAAACAGGATAATTTAAAGGAACCCATTTATGTGATTGACTTTCTGGGCCAACAGGCTGGCGGAAGTTCTGAAGGTGATGACCTTTTCGGCCCTTTAACCGGTATCAGAGGTTCTGATATGCAGGGATGGGGAGTGGCCGTTCCGTCAATGGCTGTGTACGAAAGCTGGGACGACAGAGACTACCGAAAAAGTGTAGCCTTCGATGCTGAAACGACAAAAGGTGGCGTAACGATTCCGTATACCGAATTTAACAACGAAAAACGCCCGCATATTGCCAAGTATACCCGCTTTCCGGGAACAGCCGATTTGAATAACCGTTATACCGACTTTAATTATGCCATTTACAGGTACGCCGATGTGCTGCTGATGGCGGCAGAAGCAGGTAATGAAGTTAGTGGGCCAAATGCTGAATTGATTGGGTATGTTAACCAGGTGCGTGCCCGTGCCCGTAATGCAGCCGGTGTAATGAATGACTTTCCTGCAGACGTTCAGGCAGGCTTGTCGAAAGATGAATTCCGTGATTTGATTTTGGAAGAAAGAAGGTTGGAATTGTCATTCGAGCTAAAACGTTGGTGGGATATTAAACGTCGCCAGTTAGGTGATGAAGTGTTCAAGGGAGCCAGCTCGCTTGAACCCCATGAAAACTTTAACGCTGCACGCGATTATCTTCTGGCATTGCCACAAATTGATCTCGACAGAAATCCGAATTTGTTACCACAAAATCCGGGTTATTAATAGTATAACTAGTTGGATAGAAGCTTTCCGCTTTTTGCGGAAAGCTTTTTTATTGCAAAAAAAGTGGCAAACGAATTTGTATTCCGGACAGGCATGAAGAGCCATTTAAGGCTTGGGGAATGCTCCTGACTTCGACACTTTTTCAAGGCAAAAAACATATCTACCACTCAATCAGCACTATAGTAACCCGAGTTCGATTTAAAATATGGCCAATTGGTCTGTGCAAATTTCTTCATATTTGATAGCAGGTTTCTTAGGAAAAAAGTGATAAGCAATTAGACCAGAAATCATATTTGTAATAAAGTTTGCAAAAGATCTGTGTCTTGAATGTTCTACAGAACAAATATTTTTAAGTTCATCATTAATGGTCTCTATAACAGAGCGTTTCCGTAGTAATATTTTGTCTTTCATTTCCATTAGGACATTCTTCATGTTATTACGGATATGAGTGATTAGATGAAGTCCATCAACGAAAAGAACTTCAGTAAGTTTCT
>NZ_JBFHGM010000140.1:0-12964 GCF_041583095.1 Draconibacterium sp. | reverse complement strand
TGGTGGATAAAAAACTTAATGAACTCTCGATAGATGTGGCGGCGGTTGGAGTTGAGAGCCTGAATCTTTACAACGATATTGGTGCAATAAACTCAGTAAAACCTTTTTATCCATTTGGTACACAGCCCGTAAAAAAATCAAAGTTCTATGTGGATTATGCCGAGTTGTTCAAAAAGAAATGGAACAAACTGAACATTAATATTGAATGGAAAAATACGCCGGATGACTTTTTGAGTTGGTACGCCGCATACCGAAAGCCATTTCTTACACAATTAAGTGTATTGGATTATTCCGATTTGATATTTAGCAAAGAATACAAATTGAGTTTGGGAGATCTGCCAAGAGTAGAAGCGAGGAAGAGAGAACTGCCCGGTAGAGCTAAACCTGAAATAGAAATTGAGAAGTATAAATTTGACGATCGCATTATTGATGATTTGAATGATTTTAATGCAAAAGTTGAAATCTGTAAACACGAAGATTGGGAGACGGTTGGAGGTTTGAAAAATCTGGCACTATTTGCCAAACATACGCGTGAGGATGAAATTTTCTATACTCTGGATTTTGGAGTTTCAAATCCTGTTCCGACGTCAGAAAAATCGGGTCCGGTACGTTTGTCGCTAAACCGTACGTTTTTGCATGAAATGTACCCGCGTTTGTACGCAGCTGCGATGAGCAATGAAGATAAAAATGTACTGATCCCCAACGAACCCTACACGCCGTTTATAGAAAAACTAACGCTGGACTACTTTGCTTCAGCGCAACTTAAACCGGAACTGGGCGCATACAAGTTTAAAGATTTTAAGCTCTATCACGAACATCCATTTGGACAGGCTTTGGAAGATATTGAGCAAAAAATGGCCAATAAGATTTTATCCGAAGCCGAAGCTAAGATTCAACATGCGGTGCCAACCTATTGTAATGGCGGAGAATTATATGTTGGGCTTGAAAATGCTAAGGCGCAGCAAAATGTATCACTGCTGATCCAGGTGCTGGAAGGCAGCGAAAACCCGGAAGCAGAATCGTTTGTGGGCAAACAAAAAGTGGAGTGGTGGATGTTGTGCAACAACGAATGGAAACGGCTCGAGCGTTCATCAATCATTGCCAATAACACCGATAATCTCTTAAAATCGGGCATTTTTAAGTTCAAAATTCCAAAAGAAGCCACCAGCGACAACACTTTGCTTCCTGGCGGAATGATGTGGTTGAGAGCGAGGATTCACAAAAAATACAATGCGGTTTCAAAAGTTATAGGCATTCATGCGCTGGCAGTTGAAGCCAAATTTGAAAACAACGATAACACGCTGGATCATTTGTCTGATGGTTTGACTTCCGATACCATTTCAAAAATGGTAGTGAGGCCGCCAAAAATTAAGTCGCTTTCGCAACCTTACAATTCATTTGGAGGCCAACCAACGGAAAGTGATTCAGCTTTTTATCGTCGGGTAAGTGAACGCTTACGGCATAAAAACCGCGCCATTACACTTTGGGATTACGAGCATTTGGTGCTGCAAGAATTTCCTGAAATACATAAAGTGAAGTGCCTGAATCACACCTCAACGAAAGTAGAGAAAGGTAAAAGAAAAACAAGCTACCTGGCACCCGGAAATGTGGTATTAGTGGTCATTCCAGATATTGTGAACAGAAATGTTTTTGATATATACAAGCCCAGAGTTAGCAAGGCAACACTAAATCGTATTCAAAATCTGATCAAAAAACTTAACTCACCATTGATCTCTGCAAATGTGATCAATCCGGAATACGAGGAAGTACGAGTTGATTTGAAAGTACAATTTCATGAGGGATTTGACGAGGTTTATTATAAAACAGTGCTAAAAGAAGATCTCACACGCCTTCTTTCACCCTGGGCTTTCGACAGCAAAGCACTTATTCAATTTGGCCTCTCTTTGCACAAAAGCATTGTTATTGATTATGTCGAGAAACTGAAATACGTGGACTTTGTCAGCGATTTAAAATTGTTTCAAACCAATGCTGCAACAGGCAAGGAAACAGAAGTAAAAATCGCACGTCCAAACAGCCCCGAAGCCATTTTGGTGTCATCAAAACGACACGATATTGGCGACGCTGAAAATAATTGTTCAAACAAAAACATTGAACCCGCAGAATCATGTCAGAGTTAAACGAACATATTACAATTCCTAAAAAAGTAGCTACGGGCGACGACCTGGATTATGCTTTCCTGCGTAAAAAAGGACAGGAATACATCGAAAAGCTCGCCGGTAACATCTGGACCGATTACAACGAGCACGATCCCGGTATTACCATTCTGGAAATGCTGAGTTATGCTATTACCGATCTTGGGGCACGCATTTCCATGCCCCTCGAAAATATTTTAACTCCTTCAGGCTCGGGCTCGCTTAACGATCAGTTTTTTGATGCCCTGCAGATTTTACCTTCAAAACCAGTGACCGAAGCCGACTATCGAAAGTTATTCATCGATATTGACGGCGTAAAAAACTGCTGGCTGAAAAAATATGAAAAGACGGTTCATGTAGATTGTAAGAATGATTTGTTGAGCTACGATCCGAAAGATTTTGAGCAACTGGATAAACAGGAAAAGAAACAGTTTATAATTAACGGACTGTACAAGATCGTGGTGGATTACGACGAACGCGTGCTTCAAAAGGCAGAAGATAAGGACGATAAAATTGAAGCGATAAATAAATGCATCATAGAAACTTACCATGCCAATCGTAACCTTTGCGAAGATTTGGTGAAAGTAGAAAAGGTGGAAACGCAACCCATACAGGTGTGTGCCAGCATAGAACTCGATCCGGAAGTTGATGAAGAAAAAGTTCATGCGAAGGTTTTGCGCGCCATTGATGTGTATTTTTCACCAAAGCTCTGGTTTTATTCGTTACAACAACTATTCGATAAAGGGTATTCAAGCGACCAGATTTTTGAAGGACCCGTTCTTGAGCATGGTTTTATCGATCCGGAAGAGTTGGAGAATGCCCGCCTGCGAAAAGAAATTCGTCTGTCCGATCTTATTCAGCTGATCATGAAAATTGATGGGGTAAAACTCATCAAGGACATCTCGATAAACGATTGCGATTACCCGGAGGAAGAAAAGGATGTTTGGCTGGTTTGTGTGGATGAGGGGAAGAAACCTGTTCGCTGCCACCTGAGTGCTTTCAGTTACTATAAAGGCGTATTGCCGGTAAACGTGAACAGCAAAAAAGTAAAAGAATACATTGCAGAAATGGAGGCCGATGAAGCCGACCGACAAGAACTTTCTGCTTTGGATAAGGATATTCCGGTGCCTGAAGGCGAGTATTTGGGAACCGGTGAAACCACAACCATTCAGAACGATTTTCCGGAGACTTATGGAATCGGTCAGGTGGGACTGAATTCAAGAGCATCGGTAACACGCAAAGCGCAGGCGAAGCAGTTAAAAGCTTACCTTTTGTTTTTCGATCAGATATTTGCCACCTACTTTGCTCATTTGGATAAGGTAAAAGAAGTGCTTTCGGTAGACAACAGTTTGAGCAGTACATATTTTACACAGGCGGTGAAAGACATTAACGGTTTTGCCGATTTGGTAGAGGGCTACCCAAAAACAAATGATGAAATACTGACCAAACAACTATTGGCGGATTTGGATGATAATATTGTCCGCAAAAATCAATTGCTCGATCATTTACTGGCGCGCTTTGCCGAAAACTTTAGTCAGTATTCATTTTTAATGAAACAACTATACGGAAATTATGCCGGACAAGCGGTGATTGACGCCAAACAACAATTTCTTTCGGAATATGGCGAGATCGTAAAGATGCAAAACGGTGTAAAAGAAGTTAAAAATAAAGGCATAAGTAACTGGCGCGGCAGTGCATTCAATTATTTCGATCAGAAACCTGCTCAACTCTGGAATACAATAAATGTGGCCGGCGCTCAAAAACGAATAGCCCGGCTGTGCGGTGTTCAGGATTTTAGCCGGCGCGATCTGTCGGCTTCTTTTGCAGAGATTTACGAATTGGAAGATGCCGATGAAAAAACAGTTTATCGTTGGCGGATACGAAATGATGAAGGCGAGGCCGTACTTTCGGCAACCGTAAACTACAAAACGCCGCGAGCTGCCCGCGAAGAAATGTACCAGTCAATAGTGAAAGTGGTGGAAACTGACCCTGAGATCATTAATAAAGGCTTTGAGAAAACGATTAATGACGAGGCTGAAGTTGGCAATTTTGAAATACAAAAAGCAGTGAGCGGGAAATATTCGTTTGATGTAATAAACCTGAATGCTGATCCCGGCAGCACCGACCGTATTATTGCCCGGCAATTTCTTTATTACGATACACAGGAAGAACTGAAACAGGCGATTCTGGGTTTGATCCATTTCCTGCGCAACGATTTTAAAGAAGAAGGGATGTACATTGTTGAGCACATTCTGCTGCGCCCGGATGTAACTGCTGAAGAGGGTTTAAAAGACCAGTTTATGTCGGTATGTACCGATAACTGCGAAAGCTGCGAACCCATCGATCCGTATTCGTACCGCGTAACAGTGATACTCCCCGGCTGGACGTATCGCTTTGGAAATATGGATTTCAGAAACTTTATGGAAGACCTGATACGCCGGGAGTTACCTGCTCATGTTCTGGCGCGTGTTTGCTGGATTGGTGAACCAAAAGGTTGGGTGGATGACGATAAGAACGACATGGTTCAGTTTGAAAAAGCATACAAAGATTTTCTGCTCTCGAAAACAAAATCAGGGCAGAAACAAGTGAAAACAAAACTGAAAAAGCTAATAGAATCGCTCGAACAACTGAATTCGATTTACCCGGCAGGCCGGTTGATCGATTGCGATGATGAAGAAGATTCGTTGGAAGGCCGGATTATTCTGGGCCGAACAAATATTGGAAACCTTTAATTACAGAAGTGATGGCATCGAAATTAACAGAAATCACAACCAAGTATCATACTTTTGTCGAAAACCAGGTATTGACTGAAAACCAGTTGAATGAGTTTATTACATACTTCGACGATCAGGACCGTTTGACGCGTGTTTTCCTGAACGGAGTTGGACTTGTTTGCGGATTCAAGGTCAGCAAAAGCGGAACGAAAATTACTATTTCGCAAGGAGTTGGTGTAACTACCGATGGCGATTTGCTGCAATTGCAAAAAACTCAAGAGTCGTCGCCGCTAAAAAAACTGGCAACCGGTTCGCTGACGTATTCCATGTATAAGAAATTTAAGGATGATGCCGCTTCGTACGAACGTTTTCGAAAACTTTCAGGTGGTGAAGAAATGGTTTTCAAGGTAATTGATCTGTACGAACTTTACCCTGAAGATACACTTGTTGAAGATGTAACGCCACTGAGTGACTTGCCGGATTTGAATAATATGGTTGTTCTGCTTTACCTGGAATCATTTGCCGATTATGGCGACCTGTGTACGGCCATTGATTGCGACAACCAGGGAGTTGCCCAGATCAATCGCCTTCGGGTATTACTGGTTTCGAAAACCGATGCCGAATTTATTGCTTCCAACGATGTAATTTATACCAACCACGACCGCTTTGAGCAGTATTTCAACCTGCCTGAACCGGCGGTAAAACGTGTGGTGTTAAATCAAATCAATACCTCGAAATACGAAGAATTGAAACGCGCGTACTACGATGCGATTAAAGGCAGCACCCTCAGTAAAACCAATACGGTTACACAACTCGGACAAGGCATCAGTTTGATCGTAAAAAACTTTGGTAAATTGCTGCAGGTCAGTATTTCCAAAACTTCGCTGAGTTCCGTGCTTTCAAAACTAAACAGTTATTATTCTTTTAGTCCGTATGGAGTGCCTTCCGATATTCAATACCGTTACGATCTGCTAAAAGATCTGGTGGATACCTACAACGAATTAAAAGATTTGCTGCTTCAGCTTAAACAACTTTGTTTGCCCGATATTACTGCTTTTCCAAAACACCTGATGCTGGGATTGTTGTCGGAAATCAATAGCGAACCCAAAGATCTTCGTCACGATTTTTACCCTTCGCCTGCTTCCGGCTGCGACTGCAAAGAAATTGAAAAAGCTAAAAGCCTTTTGCTGCGATTATTTGAATTGATTAATAATTTTAACATCAAAAGGGGCGAGATAAGGATTACACCTTCGAATAAATTGCCTGAACTAAGTAAACGCAGCATTCCGTTTTATTACAGGCTCGATGCCAACTTTTTAAAGGCCTGGGATTATTCGAAAACAAAATTATTTAAACATAATTACAACCTTGGATACCGGACTGAAAATCTGGCATCGGCGCCGCAGGTTCAGGATCCGCTGAACTTCAACATGGATACCTTCGATTTTTACCGTATTGAAGGCCACCAGGGAAAAGATTACCGCGATGTATTGGAGGAGCTCGATGATCAGAAAAAAAAGTACGGTCTTTCATTCGATGTAAAAGCACTTTCTGTAAACCTTAAATCGGATGACCTGGATATTGACGATTACGAATGCGAATTCGAGGATTTGAAAGTGATGCTAAAAGCCTGGACAAAAGAGCAGGATTGTATTCTTGCCGAAGTGGCAAGTTTCTTTTCTTCTTTTAGTACCAAAATACCAGGTGCCAATATTCGCGAAAATGAACTCGATCTGAAAAAGGCAACTGCTATCAATACCAATTTCGATGTAAACTATACTGCTGCAGTGGCGTACCAACCTGTTTACTACAAAGCAAGTGTTGGAACGGCAACAAAAGCATTGTACGAGGAAGAGGTAAAAGGAAGGGCTGTGGAAGATAATATTACCACCGTTGAAGATACCATTGGCGTGGAAATGATTAAGGCGATAGAGGAGACCAAAGGGGGATCGGTAAACGATATTATTGCCAGTGCCAGCAAAAAACTCGAGGTGAAGGTTGACACCGAAGAATGGAATGCAGAACCCGAATTAAAAGAATTTGTGGTGGATAAATCGGTGGAATTGATGGCACACACCTACGTGCTTACTCAACGAATGCCCGTAGCAGTTAATCTGGTTGATGTTAGCCGGGTAAACGATTATAAACTGTCGTTAACGCAGTTGTGCAGCCTGGTGAAAAAATTAAAGGCGAAATATCGAAGTACGAAACTTTCAGTTGGTTTGCAATCGTTTACAGGCTTGTTGATTAACCAGTTATCTACGGTGTGTTGTTCGGGTAAAAAACTGGAAGTATTGCTGGATGAAGTAAATGCACGAAAGGAACAGATACTGCTGCGTTTGCAGCTTTCGAAATTTATTGAACAGCATCCGGGGTTGGAGCATAAAGCCGGTGTTGAGCCGGGCGGAACGCTGGTTTTGGTTTACAAAAACAGTAAAACAACACGTGATGTTACTAAAGTACTTTCTGACACTAAATTGTCCAGACCATCGATTGCGACTGAGGAATATATGGCATCGAAAGCGATGATCTCGGATAAGATTATGAACCTGGAGAGTTTGTCATTAACAGAGCGGTCAACCGTGTTGAAAAGTGCCACGGAACTGATAAAATATGAAGACTATACTTCACGTTTAAGAGAAATTAATGTGCTCGACCGGTTGATTCCAACTGAACAAATTGCTGATAACACAGTAGTAGCCGATTTTGCGTTGCCTTACATGTGTTGCTCTGATTGTGCACCGATCAATTACATTATTTCAAAACCGCCGGCAACATTGCGGCTTTCCCGCAATACATATTGCCTGTTAACGGATACCGATCCGATCCTTTATGAAGTTTCGCCAAGCGATGGAGAAATTGGAATGAACCCTGAGGTTTCAGGAGTGAGTATTGAGAACGGCAAAATTTCTATTGTAGCCGATAATTTTCCTGAGGAGATGTTCGGTCAAGTCATTCATTTTACGGTTGACAACCAGGTAACAGATGCCGTCCTAACGGTTTACCGGGGAATTCAGGTTGATTTTGATGTACCTGCCGAACCAACTACCGAGGCTACTCATCGTTTTATACCTGCCGGTGATCTGGAAGGTACGGGCTTTTTCTGGGAATTTGGGGATGGCACGACTTCTACCGCTCAGAATCCTTCACACACCTATAAATTACCTGTTAACGATGAGAACAAAGTTACGGTGCGATTAACGGCTACAGCAGCCAACGGCATATGCAAGACAACTGTTGAACACGATATTGTTTTTGCTGAAATAAAACCCGAGATCAGTCTGGATCCTGATGCATTCTGCGGCAACGATAAAACGGAATATCCATTTAAGGTGACACCGGAAGGAGCTAAAGTAGAAATATCAGGTGATGGAGTGATTACGAATAATGCCGGAGGATCTAGTTTTGTTCCGGCGGCAGCAAAACCCGGAACGATTACCTTCTTGTTAAACGGTGAAGATTCAGGACTATCGGTTATTGTACACGCAGCTCCGGTAGCAGCTTGTACGCCTAAACAGCTTGGAAATCAAAATCT
Source organism: Draconibacterium sp. (assembly GCF_041583095.1). Classification (NCBI taxonomy): domain Bacteria; kingdom Pseudomonadati; phylum Bacteroidota; class Bacteroidia; order Marinilabiliales; family Prolixibacteraceae; genus Draconibacterium; species Draconibacterium sp. Next base: position 4,562 of record NZ_JBFHGM010000140.1, on the reverse strand, counting down.
GCTGGTCATTAGTAACGAATCTAAAAACGCTTCAACGTTTGAATGGAACATAAATGGGTCACCGCAGACGACAACAAATCTCGATTCATTAACGATCAATATTAAACCGGATGATCCTTCGGAATGGAAGATTACGCTAATTGCAAGAGGTGCAGATGTGTGCCCGGTAGATCGGATGAGCACATCAATAATAACAAAATACATAGAGGAAACACCGGTAAATGCCTGTGTTGAAGAAACAAAAGCTGCAATACTGGGCGATGCGAGAATTTTGGCAACCTTTAAACCCGATCCGGATGGAATTCTGGCAAATATACTTAAACAAACTCGGAGTATTTATGGCGGTTCCAGTGATTTCAACAAGGGGATTCTCGATCGTATTGACGAGTTCTTGAAAGGCGAAGCAAACGGCGAACTGGAGGTCATGTTCCCGAAACTATTGAATGATACCTCAGGAATGGTAATGGAGCTGGCAAATAATCCGGAATTGCAGAAACAGGCGTTGACCTTGCTCGAATTACAATTGCGACTCTTCTACAATATTCTTGGGTGTCAGGACAACGAAGTGATCAAAAAATTTGCTGATCTCATTGACAGTATTTTAAACCAAATCCTGGGGATGTTGAAAAAGTTGCAGGGAATGCGAATTATTTTCAGCGATACGATGAAAAAATTTGTTGATGTGTACGCTAAAAAAGTAGCTGATCTCATATTGCTGGGCGAACACATGAAAATCATTATTGCGAATAAATTTATTTGATTTTGAATGCCGACCGACATATCATTGATAAGGTTTTTCTCGATATCGATGCGATAAACGAGACTGAGGCTTACTGGTTAAAAGACCATATCAGTTCGTTTCTGAACGACCAGGTTTTTCCGGATCTTGAACAACTTTTTAATGATATGGATGTGGATGACAGCATCTCACGTTTTGAACGGATCGATTTGGCTATTTCGCTGGATAACTGGGATAATCCCGATGCCTTGCGTAAAGAAATCGAAAACCAGCTTCGGCAAAAAATGTCAATTGCAGCCATCGAAAAACGTTATCCGGTAAATGGTGATAACAATCGGTCAAAAGGCATTTCGGAGTTCCATCAGGTCAGAAAAATATCTGGTGAGCAGAATCAAAAAAGTATATTTCTATTCTTTCTGAAGAACGGGCATTTACCTTGGTATGGGCATAAATCGGATATCGATCAGATTCTGTCGGAAGATGAATGGATGAAAAGTATTCAAAAGGAGCGTTTTCTCACCGAAGTAAAACAGCTACTGAAATTGGATGAGAAAGCTTTTAATAGGTTTGTGTTGCAACTACCGGTTCGAAATGTATTACAGTTTACAGACTTACTTGAAGAATTTGATCTGTTTGATAATCGCGAAAGGAACACTTTTGTTGAAAGCCTGAATTATCCGCTCAGAAATCAGTTTATATCCGTTTTACTGAAGATCGGTTTACAACAGCCTGAAATGAGTTGGGAACCTGATCTGCTGCATTTTTACGCAGCTTACTTAACAGAGAATTACCCCGAAAAATCAATGGACGAACAAATTCATCAGCTTAAAAATATTTCTCTACACACAAGTTTAGTGCTTTCGCAACAAGATTGCGATAAGGTTTTGGTTCTGTTAAAAGAGCACGAACAGAATCAACCCTTTAAAAAGGTAGTAACAAATCAGAAAAGGGGAAACATTGAAGATAGCCCAACCATTATTTCGCATAGGGATAGCTATAATGAGGAAAAAGAACCGCTGTTTTTTGAGCAAGAGGCCGGCGATATTATCGTTCAAAATGCAGGGCAGGTTCTTTTTCACCCCTTTTTGAAATTGTTTTTTCAGCAATTTAACTGGCTTGATGAGGAAGGAAACATAAAGTTTGAAGATTGGTTTAAAGCTATACAGGCGCTTCATTATTGTGCCACAGGAAATGAACAGTTTTTTGAAGGCGATCTGGTGCTGGAAAAATTTCTGTGTGATGTGCCCCTGCAAAAAACAGTTCCGGCAACCAGTTTGCTCAATGAAAGCATAAAAAAGGAGGCTGATAACCTGCTTCGCGAACTCATTAAAAACTGGCCGGCCTTAAAAAATACTTCACCTGATGGTTTACGCGAAATGTTTGTAAAACGAAGTGGCAAGCTCATTCAAAAAGACCGGAATTTTAAGCTGATCATTGAACGAAAAACTCAGGATATTCTATTAGAGAAATTACAATGGAACATTTCCATTATAAAACTGCCGTGGAAGAAGGAATTAATATTTGTAGAATGGTAAGCGTATGAAGACTAGTGTAATAAAACAAGATGCTGCAAAGAGTAGCGAGAACCGGACTCCATTTTTTTCGAACACAAAAGCTGATTCGTTTTTTGCTTCGTCTGATTTGAACAGTAAAATGTCGGTTCAAATGCAGCCGGAAGAAGAGGAAGAACCTGTTCAAACACAACGAAAAGGAAATCTACAATTTCAGGAAGAAGAGGAGGAAGCAGTTCAGACGCAATCATCGGAGGAAGAAGAGGAAGAGATGGTTCAACCAAAGATGCAAAGTGCAAAACCCGGCCATCAGATACAACAAACTGCGCGTTCAGGATTTATGGGAAGTCCCGTGACTTATCCATTTTTCCATCAAATTCAATCGTCCTTTGGAAAGCATGATATATCAGGCATACAATCTTACCGAGACTCTAATGCCGGGAATGCAAACCGAAAAATGGGTTCTCTGGCTTACGCTGCAGGAAACAAAGTTGCATTTCGTGGGGCGCCTAGTCTTCACACGGCAGCACACGAAGCGGCGCACGTAGTTCAGCAACGGAAAGGGGTGAGCTTAAAATCGGGTATTGGCAGGCCCGGTGATTCGTATGAACAACATGCCGATGCAGTAGCCAATAAAGTAGTTCAGGGAAAAAGTGCTGAATCAATCCTATCAACTATTCCGGGAAGTGCCAACGCGAGCTCCAGACCTATTCAGTTTGCTGTTGAAAGCGGAAGTGATTGGCTCGGTGAATTCTGGGATGCCTATGTTTATCCCGGACATCAGCCCGGCACCGATCAGGGGGGGCGCGATGTGGGACGACAGGTAAGGTCGTTTCAGCGGCTGAGTAATCGCTCGACACATGAAGAAGGTGGGCAAACGATAATAGATGTAAATGACCGCGGGCTTACAGGCGGACAAACATTAAATGATTCGGAGCAAATTGCCGGACCGGCAGCCAGCGGCCCACGGCAATGGACTATCGATTTAACCACACATGAATTGTTTGATCCTCAGCCAGCCCTGGGCGATGTGATACAAAATGCAATTGGAGATTGTTATTTGCTGGCTACCTTGCAGAGTATGGCATCCAGAGGAGGAGGGCGTACACAACTCGTTAACGCTGTTAGTGAATCGGGAAATGGTTTTAATGTCGAGTTTTATCGAATAAAAATTATTGGAAACAAGGCACTCGTTGATCCAAACTCAAGAATACGTGTTTCGCTGGGGCGGAATCATAATCCAAATGGAGTTCAATTAAGGGAAAAAGCTGGTACAATGACACAGGCTCAGGCACGCGAGCTTATGCAGAACAGCAGTTACGCTTCACAAATTCAGGCAGGAGATTCTTTTAATGTGAATTGGACGAAAAGAATAGTTTGGCCATGGGCTATTGAACGTGCCTATGCTGCGGTGGCCGGTGGTTTTAATCGTATTGAGGGCGGTTTCTCAGCATTGCCAATAATGGCATTAACCGGCGAAACGCCATTCCAGGTTTTCAATTTGACTTCTTACAGCCTGGCCCAACTTGCTAATGTTTTAACCATTTTGAATAATGCAACAGACAATGATACCATTGTGACATCGTGGACATATAACACGCTGAATACGATTTATAACAGAAGTTTTGTTGTTGATTCTGCTGATAGAAGACGTGGAATTCGTCTTATCGGAAACGATGGAGTAGTGACTGCGTGGATTCCCTGGCGTGAAATTGCAAATTACATTTCCGATTTTGTTATTTTGGATCCATTTGGCCCACTTAACGGACGACCTGCTTTCACCGCCAAGGCAGACCATGCGAATTGGATACAGGCAATTATTAATGCATCGGCCACGCCGGGAGCAATTATAAGTGGAACTTTGTCGACAGTCTGCCTGGGGCAGGGACTATTACTGGCACCGGCTCATATTTATTCTATCACATCATTGTCGGCTGCCGGTGCACAAACTTCAAATCCGTGGTCAATTCTGCATCCGGGATTGGTTTCTCCGGCGCAATTGCGGAAAGCTTTCGGTAGGCTAACATTTAAACCATAACAGTTAATTGTGCTACAATAATGATAAAAGCTGTTTTAGACTATCTGGACAAAATTGTACGACTTCGGTTTGATGATGAATTAAAAGGAAATAAGTCTGTCATTCCTGAGTTTGTCCCTGTCGGTCATGCTAACAATTCTATAAAACATTTTATTCATGAAAATGAATTAAGTGTAGCAGAAACAATTGTTCTTTTTACAGCATTGGTTCCGCACCTTTCGCCCGAATTTTTCAATAATATCATAGCTGAATACCTGCCAAATGGTGGCGATTT
>NZ_JBFHGM010000139.1:0-13001 GCF_041583095.1 Draconibacterium sp. | reverse complement strand
ATTACCGATAACCTGATCCGTTCAGGAGCGCTGGATATTGTTGTAATCGACTCGGTTGCTGCATTAACTCCAAAAGCCGAACTGGAAGGCGAAATGGGAGACTCAAAAATGGGACTTCAGGCACGTTTGATGTCGCAGGCATTGCGTAAACTTACGGCCAACATCAACAAAACAAAAACCTGCTGTATTTTCATAAACCAGTTGCGCGAGAAAATCGGTGTAATGTTCGGTAACCCGGAAACAACAACCGGTGGTAACGCACTGAAATTTTATGCGTCGGTGCGTTTGGATATTCGTCGTATCGGACAAATTAAAGATGGCGACGAAGTGAACGGTAACCACGTACGTGTAAAAGTGGTGAAAAACAAAGTGGCACCGCCATTCCGTAAAGCTGAATTTGATATTATGTATGGCGAAGGAATTTCTAAATCGGGCGAGATCATCGATTTGGGCGTTCATTACAATATTATTAAAAAGAGTGGATCGTGGTTTAGTTATGGTGAAACAAAACTGGGGCAGGGCCGTGAAACTGTGCGTCAGTTGGTTATCGATAATCCCGAGCTTGCTCAGGAATTGGAGACGAAAATTATTGAAGCCATTACAGGAACAGTAACCACCACCACAGAATAGATTAACTGATATAGACAGAATATACCGGGTGAATTGATTCTGTCGATTCATCCGGTTTTTTTATAAGGCAGGCTTAAAGATGAAGTAGTTTTTACAAATATAAATAGATAAAAAAAATCGTATGAAAGTGTTAAAGTTTGGTGGGACATCCGTAGGTTCCGCCGCAAACATTAAACGTGTAAAAGACATTGTACTAAACCAGAACGACGATGTTGTTGTGGTAGTTTCAGCCCTTGGTGGCATAACCGATAAAATTCTAACGGCAGCGCACAATGCTGCCTCTGGTACAGGCGACTTTCATACGGAACTTACGGAAATCAGACAAAGACACGACGAAACATTAAGTGAGCTGTTTAACGGATCAGGATCGGTAAAAGAGTATGTTGATGTATTGCTCGACGAGCTGGAGAAATTACTTACCGGTATAACTTTGGTGGGCGAATTAACACTGAAAACGCTCGATCGAATTGCCGGTTTGGGCGAACGAATTTCGTCGCATATTGTTGCCGAATTTATTGGTTGCCCGCGAAAAGACTCGTCTGAGTTTATTCAAACCGACAGCAACTTTGGTAAAGCGGCAGTTGATTTTGGCGTTACTAACAATAGAATCAAGGAAACTTTTGCCGGTTTTAAAGGAGCGGCCGTTGTGCCCGGTTTTATCTCGAAAAATGCCAAAGGCGAATTCACGACGCTTGGGCGTGGTGGATCTGATTTTACTGCCGCAATTTTGGCTGCAGCCCTTGATGTTGAGATTCTGGAAATATGGACCGACGTAAACGGTTTTATGACAGCCGATCCGCGTGTGATTCGCAAGGCTTATACCATTCCTGAGATATCATATTCAGAGGCCATGGAGCTCTCGCATTTTGGTGCCAAAGTAATTTATCCGCCAACTATTTTGCCGGTTTATCAAAAGGGAATTCCCATCCAGATTAAAAACACCTTTGATCCGGAAAATCCGGGAACCAAAATTGTTAAAGGCGTTAAGAATGGTTTCGACCGCCCGATTAAAGGTATTTCTTCCATTTCAGGAATTACGCTGGTTACTTTGCAGGGTATAGGAATGGTGGGTGTTACCGGCATTTCAATGCGATTGTTTACCGCACTTGCAAGGGTAAATGTAAACGTGATTCTGATTTCGCAAGCGTCTTCAGAAAATTCAATCAGTGTGGCTATTGAAGAAAAAGCTCTGGATGTGGCTGAAGCAGCACTTCGCGAAGAGTTTGAAAAAGAAATTGCTGCCGGACAAGTGAATCGTATTGAGCTGGAACGAAGCGTTTCTGTTGTGGCGATTGTTGGCGAGAATATGAAACACACCACCGGTATTGCCGGAAAACTTTTTTCTACCATGGGAAAAAGTGGTGTAAACATTATTGCCATCGCGCAGGGAGCGTCGGAGTTGAATATTTCGTGGGTAGTTAAAAACGACGACCTGCGAAAAACCTTAAATGTGGTGCACGAATCGTTCTTCCTGTCGGAGAATGTGGAGCTGAATATTTTCCTGATGGGAATCGGTACTGTTGGAGGAAACCTGCTTAAGCAGATTAAACAACAACAGGAGCGACTTTTGAAACAAAACCACCTGCGATTGAAGTTAACCGGAATTGCCAACTCTAAAAAAATGCTCTTTAACCGCGATGGAATCGAAATTGATTCCTTTAAAGAGCAGTTGGATGCTTCGGAGAAAACATCGTCGTTGCAGGGTTTTGTTGATGAGATCAAGGCAATGAATATTTACAATTCAGTATTTGTGGATTGTACGGCCAACGATGCGGTTGCCGATCTTTATAAAGAAATTTTGAGTTCGAACGTTTCCATTGTTACGGCGAATAAAGTAGCCGCTTCATCGGAGTACGATAATTATGCCGAACTGAAAAAAATAGCCAAAAAGAAAGGGATTAAATTTCTTTTCGAAACCAATGTTGGTGCCGGTTTACCAATTATCAATACACTAAATGATTTGGTGAATTCGGGCGATAAAGTGTTACGGATTGAAGCCGTTCTTTCCGGCACGCTCAACTATATTTTTAATACTATTTCGGCTGATATTCCATTGAGCAAAACCATTCAAATGGCCAAGGAAGAAGGTTATTCAGAACCCGATCCACGTGTTGATTTAAGTGGTGTTGACGTAGCTCGTAAAATTCTTATTCTTGCCCGCGAATCGGGTTATCGTATTGAAATGGATGATATTTTGATCAACCGTTTTGTTCCCGAAGAACTTTTCGCTGGTACGCTCGACGAGTTTTGGGCGGGTGTTTCGGAGTTGGATGCCAAATTTGAAACCGAACGTCAGCGACTGGAAGCTGAAAATAAAAAATGGCGCTTTGTGGCTAAGTTCGAGAATGGTAAAGCCGAAGCCGGATTGCAGGAAGTAGATTCTAAGCATCCGTTTTACGACCTGGAAGGAAGCAATAACCTGGTAATGTACACAACAGAACGTTATCACGAATTTCCGATGCTGATAAAAGGTTATGGCGCCGGAGCCTCGGTAACGGCAGCCGGTGTATTTGCCGATTTGATAAAAGTGTCGAATATTTAGAACAAAGTTGCTGCTAAAAACATTCTTATAAAAAAGTAAAAAAATTTAGAAGACCGGTTGCCAACTGCTGTCACCGAATACTGGTCTTCTCTTTATTGTCTGAACATCATGAAACATATTATAATTCTTGGCGATGGCATGTCTGACGAGCCACTCGCAGCCTATGGCGGAAAAACTCCGCTGCAAATGGCAAATAAACCACATATCGATTGGCTGGCAAAAAACGGCCAGTCGGGCTTATTAAAAACCGTTCCCGAAACTATGCATCCGGGTAGCGAAATTGCAAACATGGCCGTATTAGGCTACGATGTTGAAAAGGTTTTTGAAGGTAGGGGAGTGCTGGAAGCGGCCAGTATGGGCGTTGAATTACAACCCGGAGATTTGGGTATGCGCTGTAACCTGATTTGTGTGGAAGATGAGAAAATTAAAAACCACTCGGCCGGACATATTTCAAATGAAGAAGCAGAAGAGTTGATCCGATTTTTGGATGAGAAACTCGGAACAGACAAAATAAAATTCTACCCGGGCGTTTCGTATCGTCATTTGCTGGTGATTAAAGGTGGAGTAAAAGACTTTGCCTGTACTCCGCCACACGATGTGCCGGGAACACCATTTGCCGGTTGTTTGCCAAAAGCCAGAACCGAAGCAGCAAAAGAAACTGCTGATTTGGTTACTGACCTGATTTTAAAATCACAGGAACTATTGATAGATCATCCGGTAAACCTGAAGCGTATAGCTGCCGGGAAAGATCCCGGTAACTCTGTATGGCCATGGTCACCGGGTTATAAACCTGCCATGCCAACGTTAAAGGAAATGTTTGGTATCGAGAATTCGGCGGTTATTTCTGCGGTCGATCTGATCCATGGAATTGGAGTATATGCCGGAATGAAAGTGATTCATGTGGAAGGCGCAACCGGTTTGTACGACACCAACTACGAAGGGAAAGCCCAGGCTGCAATTGAAGCACTAAAAGAAAACGATTTTGTGTATTTGCACATCGAAGCAAGCGATGAAGCGGGCCATGAAGGAGATGTGGAACTGAAAACAAAAACCATTGAGTATCTTGATCAGCGTGTGGTAAAATACATCCTGGAAGAAACGGCAAAAATGGACGAAGAGGTGGCAATTGCTATTTTGCCCGATCATCCAACGCCATGTGCACTAAAAACACATACCCGCGATGCCGTGCCGTTTACCATTTACAAGCCTGGTGCTGAAGCCGATGAGGTGGAAGTATACGATGAGTTCGATCCACGAAACGGAATCTTTGGAACTCTGCAAGGTGACGAATTTATTCGCGAGTTCTTGAAGTAGATGACGATATATGGGAATCAAAAGGTGTTAAGTTTGTGATATATGTCATGTTTTTGTCGTATCAGGAATAAAACCTTAAAACCAAATCTATATTTTTGTACACAGAAATGAAGTATTATAGTACAAATAGAAATACCCCTGATGTTTCTTTAAAAGAAGCAGTTGTAAAGGGACTGGCGGCCGATAACGGATTGTTTATGCCCGAGCAGATTGAAAAATTCGATCCTGCTTTTTTTGATGAAATTCAAAACCTGTCGTTTCAGGAAATAGCTTTTGAAGTGGCAAAGAAATTCTTTGGTGAAGATATTGAAGAAGCCAAATTGAAAGAGATCGTTTTTGATACCCTGCAATTTGATTGTCCGGTTGTAAAAGTTACCGATTCTATTTATTCCCTGGAGCTGTTTCATGGCCCAACGCTGGCATTTAAAGATGTTGGCGCGCGTTTTATGGCGCGTTTGCTCAATCATTTTTTGGGGAAGCAAGAGAAACTGGTAAACGTTTTGGTGGCCACATCGGGCGATACAGGTAGTGCGGTAGCTAACGGTTTCCTCGGAGTTGACGGCATTCATGTTTACGTGCTTTATCCAAAGGGAAAAGTTAGTGATATACAGGAATCGCAGTTTACAACACTGGGGCAGAATATTACAGCATTGGAGATCGAAGGTACTTTCGACGATTGTCAGCATTTGGTAAAAACGGCTTTTCTTGATGAGGAGCTGAATAAAAAGCTGGTGTTAACATCGGCTAACTCTATAAATGTAGCACGTTTTCTTCCGCAGGCATTTTATTATTTTAATGCTTATGCGCGCCTGAAAGAAGCAGGGAAACTCGATGATAAACAATTGGTTGTTTCAGTGCCCAGCGGAAACTTTGGAAACCTTACCGCAGGGTTGATTGCAGCAGAAATGGGATTGCCGGTAAAACAATTTATTGCAGCTAATAACGAAAACGATGTGGTTTTTGAATACCTCAATAGTGGGGAGTATAAACCTCGCCCGTCGGTTGAGACCATTGCCAATGCCATGGATGTTGGTGCACCGAGTAATTTTGCGCGTATTCTCGATTTGTACAAAAACGAACATGCGGTAGTTGCCCAAAAAATTAAAGGTTACCGTTATTCTGATGAAGAAATCAGAGAAGTGATTTTAAAGGTTTACAACGAACTGAACTATTTATGCGACCCGCATGGAGCTTGTGGTTATCAGTCGTTAAGCGAATATTTGTCGGAAAACGAAATTGGCGTTTTTTTAGAAACAGCACATCCGGCAAAGTTCACTGAAACAGTGGAAAATGTTATTGGAAAAGGCAAAGTTGAATTGCCTGAAAAGCTTGCCGCTTTTATGCAAGGCGAGAAACAAAGTGAGCAAATGACCAGTGAATATGATGGTTTTAAAAATTATCTTATAAATCAGCCAAACTGAAAAAAGATATGCTGTTGAACAGTTGACTGATTTTTGTGTTTTAGTTGATAATGATAAATTTAATGGTAAATTTATTTAGTTTTGAGTGTTACTTTTATCGCCGAAATGTAATATTATTATAGAGTGTATCATTATTCAAAAGGATTAATGTTAACAATATCAATATATGAGACAACTAAAAATTACCAAACAGGTTACTAACCGCGACACCCTCTCGCTGGATAAGTACCTGCACGAAATTGGGAAGGTAGAGTTGTTGTCTGCGGAGAAAGAAGTGGAGTTGGCCAAACGCATAAAAAAAGGTGACCGCGAAGCTTTGGAAACGCTGATAAAAGCAAACCTTAGGTTTGTTGTTTCCGTTTCGAAACAATACCAAAATCAGGGGCTCAGTCTACCGGATTTAATTAATGAAGGAAACTTGGGATTGATAAAAGCTGCGGAACGTTTTGATGAAACCCGCGGTTTTAAATTTATATCGTACGCCGTTTGGTGGATTCGTCAATCGATACTTCAGGCTTTGGCCGAACAATCGAGAATTGTTCGTTTACCTTTGAATAAAATTGGCTCGATAAATAAAATCAACAAAGCATTTAATAAGTTAGAGCAGGAATTCCAGCGCGAACCTACCGTTGACGAAGTTGCAGAATTAATGGAATCAAAACCGGATTTGATTGAGGATTCGATGAATTTTTCAAATACACATGTATCAATGGATGCCCCTCTTCGTGAAGAGGAAGCGAATAATTTGTATGATGTGATGCTAAACGAAGATTCACCGGATCCGGATGGAGGGCTGATGGATAATTCACTTCGTAAAGAGATTGAACGATCGTTGTCAACACTCGGGGAACGGGAAGCGGAAATTTTACGTTATTACTTTGGTTTAAAAGGATATCAGCCGCATACGCTGGAAGAAATCGGAGATGTTTTTGGATTAACACGTGAGCGTGTTCGTCAGATAAAAGAAAAAGCAATAAAAAAACTAAAAAACCAATACCGAAACAGGTTACTAAAATCATACCTGGGTAAATAAACTACATTTATGAGAGCTTTGATAGCACCCTCCATTCTGTCAGCTGACTTTAACAATCTCGGAAAAGATATCGAAATGATCAATCAAAGTGAAGCTGATTATATTCATTTTGATGTGATGGACGGTGTGTTTGTTCCAAATATATCGTTCGGAATTCCGGTAATAGAACATGTAAAGAAAATTGCACAAAAACCGCTCGATGTGCATTTGATGATCGTTGATCCGGATAAATTTATTGAGCCTTTTGTTAACGCCGGTGCATCAATTATTACGGTACATTACGAGGCATGTCGTCATTTACACCGTACAGTGCAGTTAATAAAATCGTTTGGAGCCAAGGCAAGCGTTTGTTTAAATCCACATACGCCTGTAGCCGTTTTAGAGGATATTATCGGCGATTTGGATATGGTGTTGCTGATGTCGGTAAATCCGGGTTTTGGTGGCCAGAAATTCATCGAAAATACTTACAGGAAGGTGGCACAATTGCGCAAAATGATTGATGACGCAAATTCTGACTGTAAGATTGAAATTGATGGTGGAGTAAACTACGAAACAGGAAAAAAGCTGCTTGATAAGGGTGCCGATGTTCTTGTTGCCGGAAGTTTTGTTTTTAGTGCCGAAAATCCAAAGGAAATTATTTCAGGATTAAAATCATTGTGATGAAGGGACGGCATTGTCGTGGCACTCTTCAATATTCTTTTCAATAACCTTTCGTGGTAAATCCCGCAAAGCACAGTCTCCGGCAGCGCATTCGGAGCAGTTGTGTACCATGGTTATTTTATCCTTTTTAAAATCGGTTGTTTTGTTTTTTTTAGCAGGTTTAAAAAAACGACGGTACACTTTTAGTCCTGCCCAAAAAATGGCAGCAGCAATAATCAGATATGTCAGAATTTCCTGGATCATATTAAATGAATAACATCCCAATGTTATAGGTAATAAAAGCTGCCACCCATGCCAGGGCCGTGGTGTAAAAGACCGAAAACGCGGCCCATTTCCAAGAGCCCGATTCGTTTTTAATGCTTGCCACAACACCAATACACGGGAAATAAAGCAGAATAAAAATAATAAATGCCAGTGCAGCAGGTGTGGTAAATACGGCCAGTCCTTTATGTTTGCCTAACTGGTGAACTTCGTTTTGCAATTTTTGCTGTAGGTTGATGGTTGTTTCGCCATCCTGCGATTGGTAAAGTACTCCCATGGTACTCACCACAATTTCTTTTGCCGGCAAACCAGCCACCACAGCAATACTCATTTTCCAGTCGAAACCAAGCGGACTCATAATCGGCTGAATGAGTTTTCCTGTTCGTCCAAGATAGGAGTTGATCAACCGATCAGATTCCATGGCATGGTTCACCTCTGCAATGCGTTCTTCTTTTTGAATATCGGGTATTTCTGAGCTTGTTATCTGCTCAATTTGTTCTTCAAAACCGACAGTATTTTCCGTTTTTCGCGGGAAATATTCCAGGGCCCAAATAATAACCACACCCAACAAAATAATTGTCCCGATCTTTTTCAGGTAATGTTGCGTTTTGTCCCACATGTGGTACACCACATTCCTAAAAGTTGGCAGGCGGTAAGTGGGTAGCTCCATTACAAACGGTGTTTCTTTATTCTTAAAAACCGTTTTATTAAGAACCTGTGCTGTAATAAACGCAAAGAGAATTCCAACCGCATAAATTCCAATTAATATCCAGGCTTCGTATTTCTGGAAAAAGGCTGAAATAATAAGGATATAAACCGGTAGCCGCGCACTACACGACATAAACGGAATGATAAGCATGGTAAGAATCCGGTCGCCACGACTTCGCATGGAACGTGTTGCCAGAATAGCCGGAACATTACATCCAAATCCCATTATCATAGGAATAAACGAACGGCCATGCAAACCAAAGCGGTGCATAATATTGTCCATTATAAAAGCTGCGCGTGCCATGTAGCCCGAGCCTTCAAGCAGGGATATAAAAAAGAACAGAATAAGGATATTGGGCAAAAACACCAGAACACTTCCGGCGCCACCAATTATACCGTCAACCAGGAGATCGTTCAGCATGCCCTCGGGGATTATGTTGCCCACAAAATTACCCAATGCCACAACTCCCGCATCAATCCAGTCCATCGGGTAAGCCCCCAATTTAAATGTAGTCCAAAAGATAAAAAACAGTAGTGCCGTAAATATCGGAAATCCGAGGTAACGGTTGGTTAACACACTGTCTATTTTTTCCGATTGGGTTTTCTTTTCCTTACGTTTGTTGCTGTACGTTTCGCGTAAAGCACCGGCAATAAAACTGTATTTGGCATTGGCAATAACCGTTTCGCTATCGTCGTTTTCAAGCAGTTCTATCTTCTTTATTTCTTTTAGGGTAACTTCCTGTATCTCCTCGAAATTAGAGTATTTCGAGAGCAGTTCGATTACCTGGTTGTCTTTTTCGAGCAGTTTAATGGCCAGAAAACGCGACGAAATCTTATCAGTGATCGGTTTGTCTTCTTTTATTTTCTGACGAATGGTGCGGATCGATTTTTCAAGCTCTTTTCCATAATTGATATGAATATGGCGCGAAAAGTTATCGCGGCCCTCAAAAACTTCAATAACTTTTTCAATTAAGTTATCCAATCCGAGCCCTTTCGAGCTAACCGTAGGGATGAGCGGAATTCCAACCAGTTTCGATAACTCTTCCTTATTCAGTTTAAGCTTGTTTTTTTCCAGCTCGTCGAACATGTTCAGGGCCATAATAACCCTTAAATCCATGTCGATTAATTGTGTGGTAAGAAACAGGCTTCGTTCCAGGTTGGTAGAATCCAGTACGTTTATTACAATATCGGGAGTTTGTTCGTAAATAAACTTCCTTACAAATATTTCTTCTTTTGAATAGGCTGTTAAACTGTAAGTGCCGGGCAGGTCGTAAAAGTTGAATGTATAATCGCCACTTTTAAAAGTGGCTTTATGAACGTCTACCGTAACACCACTATAGTTTCCAACTTTTTCTTTCGATCCGGAGATAAAATTAAACAGCGTGGTTTTTCCACAGTTGGGATTACCTACCAATGCGATATTGATTGTTTTTGTACGCGCCGAGTGGTCGATTAGGTCGATATTTCGGTCGATAGTGCCCTCGTAAGTGTCGGTTGATGTTTTTTTGAACTCGGAGGCCGGAATAACCTCAATCTGATCGGCTTCCGATTTCCGCAGCGTAATATTATAGTTCAGAATTTTGTATTCGCTGGGCCCTCTAAATGGAGAATCTTTTATGGCCCGAACTTCGTTGCCACGGATAAATCCCATTTCAGTAATCCTCTTCCGGAACGAACCATGACCTAAAACTTTGGTGATTATCACCGGCTCATTATTTCTTGCTTCGCTTAATTTCACTCTCCCCCTGCTTTCTGTATTTAAATTAAATAAAAATAAGCCTACAAATATATTTAAATTCCGATGATAAAAAATAAAATATATTTGTTCTTTACATAGTTACAACAAGTCACTACTTTTGTTCGAACGAAGGAGGTAAAATGGAGGAAGATAAATTTTATAATAATATTCAGAAAGCATTGGACGATCTGCCCGATAACTTTAGTATTCTGGAGGAACAGATAGATGTTGGTATTCAGATGAAATACTTTGAATTTGCCCGACTACTGAAGGACAGGGACATATCGGAAGAATGTTTTGAGGCGAGAGAGGAACTTTTTGACAAAGAAGTTGACGAAGAACGTAAAAAGGAAATACTTACAGCCATTGCGGTGTACGATGACGTGAAGGCGTACCGAACGCTTGAGAAGTTTGTTGAAGAGGCTGAAGGCGACCTGAAACAATGGGGAACGCTGGCTTTACAGGAAAGCAGAATGCTAATGCATAGCTCCTTACTTGATGAGCAACAGGTGTTTATATCAACCGGACTGGGTGGGAAAGGCAAAAAACTGCGCTATTTTGTGGTGTTCCTTTCGGTTAATGAGAACGAAATGTTAACAGAAACGCAACAAAAGCTTCTTAAAGATGAGTTAATATTCGAGCTCAACAAGCAGGAAGGAGTGTTTGAATCGATGGACTTTATGGAAGGTTTTTCATCGGCTTTGGTAATGTTGCCGATTACTGCCGAAATCAGAGATACATTTCAGAATGTAATTAACGAGTGCAATCAGTACGGTGGCTTCTTACGTGAAGATATGGTAATTACCAATGTTAAGATTTTGTCGCGTAGCGAGATTATACAATTAATACATCATAAGGAAAATAAGAATAACGATGAGTTGGAAAACGAATAAGATAAATGTGGCTATTCAGGTATTGCCTGAAGCCGACGGAAAAATAAAATACGAATTGGTTGACAAGGCAATTGAAACCATCCAAAAATCGGGATACCGCTACCAGGTGTGCCCGTTTGAAACTGTAGTTGAATGTGGATTTCATGAATTTCCGAATTTGCTGGAGCGTATTCATGAGGCCTGCGGCGAGGCAGGAACACAACGAATGATCACCAATATGAAACTTCAGGTAAACTTTGAAAACGATGTGACCATTGAAGATAAAATGGAGAAATACTCGTAATTGTTTTGCTGTTAGGTGGTTGAATTCTTAGGCAGAAATACGGATAAAAACGATTTGTAATTAATTTCAATAAAATTCCTGCACAGACTTGTATTTATACAAATAAGCGTTATATTTGCACCGCTTTTAAAGCAAACGCGTTCTGGACCTGTAGCTTAATTGGATAGAGCACCTGACTACGGATCAGGAGGTTAGGGGTTCGAGTCCCTTCAGGTTCACCAGAAAACCAAAGAGTTGTAAGATGTATTTCTTGCAACTCTTTTTTGTTTTAGGAGATCCCAAAAAAAATGCTCTTCCGATTTACTTTTGATGTTGCATGGAATTTATACTTAGAGGGGCTGCTATGGAAACAATAATCAAGAAATCAGGAGTAATTATATTTCGATTCAACCGGAAACTCCGGTGGATCTTCAATATTAGAATATTACGCAACCACAATACAACGATCCTTTTTATCCTGTTTGTTTGTCTTCTGATTCTGTTATTCGGACTCTGGGGCATGGGATTTTCATTTATCCATGTTATCCTCTACTCTGCCATAAGCATAACAATACTTTTCTTTACTTTACTTTTTATCGGATCACTGAATGAAGCACGAAGATTATCCAAACAAGTACCTTCCGGTTGTTTCCAGTTTACCAGAAATAATTTAAACGGGATCGTTCTACCAAACCTGGGCTTCTCAGAACACGATCGGGAAAATATAAACCTGGTATTAAATGGACTTGAAACAAAAAGCAAAATCGATTTTAAACTGGTATCAGACAATCGGACTGCAGCTGATTATAAAAAACTACTTCGCATTCTTCACCTGCTTATTGATGGTGGAATCAGAGATTTCAAAAAAGAGCGTAAAGAGCAACTCTTTAAATTCATTGAATCAACCTTCACATTGAACGGCTCAGAAGTTAAAAGGACGAGTTTGAACTCGCGGTTTTCAGAGTTTGTGAATGAAAGTGAAACGGAATTTTCAGAAAACCTAAAGGAGTTCCAGAAAATACTTTTTCGATAGACGGTATTTCTCCCGAAATTAGTCCGTAACTCAAATTACCCTCTTGATTTACTGCCACATACAGTTACATATTTGCTAATGAAGTTTTCACGCATCTAGCGTCATTAATCATTAAAAATATGTCACCTATGGAAAATCAAGCATTTATTTCCAAACAAGTTCTAAACGAATTAAAACAAATCAAAACCCTATTGGCGGAGAACAAAACCGTTTTCAATGTTGAAGAACTAGCCCAGTACACCGGGCTATCCAAAAGCAAAATTTACAAACTGCTCAGTAAAAAACTTATTCCCACCGGCACTAATGCCAACATCCGGCAAAAGTTCTTTTATAAAAAAGACATAGATCTCGGGCTAATGGGTATTTCCAGAGATGAACTGGAAGCGGAAGAAGAATTCAACAACTCACTATCAAGAAACAGAAAAGCATAACCACAAATACATTTTGAAATGAGTGATATGCCGTATATCCGTGTTGGAACTTCGTATTTCAAGAAAGTCAAAGCT
>NZ_JBFHGM010000138.1:0-13081 GCF_041583095.1 Draconibacterium sp. | reverse complement strand
GTCATACTGCATGGATGAATTACCGCCGTACAGGATATCCTAAAACTTTAATTCAGCCTTATTCGGAGTATAGTGTTTACGACCCAACTGCCGACACCTGGTTAGATAAAGTATTTACTCCACTTGTTGAGGAAGTAGATGATCTGCCTTACCGAATGAGATACCCGGCTCAGGAACAAACCTTGAACGGTGCAAACAGAAAAGTAGCTGCTGATGCATTAAGCAACGGCGATGTTATTTATTCGAAATTATGGTGGGATGTTAATTAATACAAGCCGCTAATTATATGACATAATATATTAAAATAGCCAGGTGTCATCCTGGCTATTTTTTTATCATTTTTAAAAAGTTAGTTTTACGACCAAACATTTCCCTTGCAACATTATGCGATTAGTTATTTTTTCCTGCTTTTGTTTTATTTGCTCTTTTTCCAATGCACAAAATAGTGTAATCGATTCTACACGGAAGGTATACGATGAGCTGTATGGTCTAGATGTGCTATTGCACAATGGACAAAAAGAATTCCCATATTACATGGGGCACCACGGTCATCCTTTTTGGCGGTCGGAAAAACCATTCGAAGCCGATGTGGTAATTAACGGAAAGAAGTTTTCTAAGCAGCTGTTAAATTACAATATCGAAAAACAGGATTTTATTTTAACTTATACCGATTTTAATGGTGGTGTTAAACGACTGGTTCTTAATGTGTCGGCCATTGATTCGGTTTACACCGGTGACCTGATTTTTGTACCAGCACACAACGAGGATATCCTCCCCCGTTTTGTTCAGCTTATTTACGACAACCGGATTAAATGTTTTAAAGGGTGGAATAAAGAGTTGAAGGTGGCAAACAATGTCCATTCTGCTTCCGGTTTTCAATACAATAAAACACGTACTGATTTCTTTTTGTATGATGGAGTAACGATAAACAAATTTCATAACGGAAAGAGTTTCCTGCAATGCTTTGAAAAGCGTAATCACCCTGAAATAAAAAAGTATCTCTCTCAACATACTATCCGTTTTAAAGACCTGTCTGATGTTGACCTGCAAAATTTGCTCGCCTTTTGTGCGAAATTCAATCCTTAATATGAAATACCTTTTTTTACACATATTTTTGCTGTTATCAGTATTTAGTATCGCTCAGAACCCAAAAAACGATCTGGTTTCAGGCACATTTTCACAAATGTCTTTTACTGAGTTTGTTCAGCAAATAGAAGATACAACGCCTTACCGGTTCTATTTTAAAGAAGAATGGGTTAAGTCTGTTGAGGTGAATAGCACTTTCAGGCAATCGCCAATCTCAGCCGTTTTAGATGAAGTGTTATTGCCTGCCAGGCTGAAATATGTGTTAACGTCAAATTACTCAGTAATTGTTTTACCAGATAAGGAATTTGTACCCGTATTGCCTGATTATTCACTGTCGTCACAGCAGCAAGCAGATATGGAGCAAGATGTTTCGTCGCAAAACGAACGATTTTTAAAACGCAGGGATCCGGAATACATTAAAACAATTATTGTAGGGACCCCCGAAAAAAGCAAACCGCGAAAGCAGTGCGAAATAAAAGCGATTATAACTGATCAGGAATCGGGCGAACTTTTGGTGGGTGCTACCGTTTTTATTCCTTCCTTAAATAAAGGTGCAGCGAGCAACGATGAAGGGGAATGTGTTTTTTACCTTAGGCCAGGCAATTATTCGGTTACGTTTAAATGTATGGGGAAAAAGGAAGCCAAATGCAATTTAAAGGTCATTTCAGATGGCAGTTTCAATTTTGAAATGGAGGAGGACCTGATCTCATTAATGGAGGTGCTGGTTCAGGCCGATGAAATTACAGAACGTGGGGCAAGAGCGGGTCTCGAGATGGTAAATATTAGCAGTATTAAAGAGTTACCTACACTGATGGGTGAAAAAAATGTATTGCAAATTGCGCAAATGCTTCCAGGTATTGTTAGTGTTGGAGAAGGATCGGGAGGTATAAACGTGCGAGGCGGAAATGCTGATCAAAATCTATTTTATGTAAATAATGTTCCGATCTACAATAGCACGCACCTGTTTGGTTTTTTCTCTTCTGTCAATTCCGATATTATCGATAATTTTAACGTATATAAAGGCCATGTTCCGGCAAACTATGGTGGCAGACTTTCGTCGGTATTTAATATTGAAACCAGAAAAGGGAATGATGACCAGTTTTTTATGCAGGGTGGTGTGAGTCCGGTTTCGGCACAGGCTTCGATTGAAACACCAATCATAAAACAAAAAGTTTCTATCATGCTGAGTGCTCGATCGTCCTATTCCGATTGGATACTGAAACAACTGGATGAACCGGAACTTAATAACAGCGCTGCATCTTTTTATGACTTTGCAGGTTCTTTAAATTTTAAACTGGCTCAAAATAACCAGTTGTCGTTGTTTGTCTATAACAGCAACGACGATTTTACCCTGAACGAAATTACCGAGTTCAACTACAGTAATAGCGGAGGAGCTATTAATTATACTAATCGTTTTAATAATAAGTTAAAGGCCGATGTAATTGCTTTGGGAAGTTGGTATCGGTTTTCAACAATCGACAAAACTTTACCGGCAAATTCGTATAGTCACAAATACGAATTAGGTCATTATGAACTGAAAACAATTTTTGATTGGATTCCAAACGAAATTCATCATTTAAAATTTGGAGCAGAAGCGAAAATGTACGATTTAAACCGGGGAAGGATTATGCCTTATGGCGATGCCTCGGTAAAGAAAGAGCTTGATCTGGATTCGGAAAGAGGACTCGAATCGGCAATGTTTCTTGATGATAATCTGCAAATTAGCAGTCGTTTGGCATTCTATATGGGATTTCGTTATAGCTTCTTTCAGGTGTTGGGACCCAAAACCGTTTTAAATTATTCGCCAGGTGCACCTTTGGAGCCAACGTACGTGAGTGATTCACTCATTTACGGGAAAAATGAACGAATTCAAAGTTATTCCGGCCCGGAATTGAGGCTCGCGATAGATTATCAGTTACGAAGCCATAATTCTATAAAAGTTTCTTTTACGCAAATGCGACAGTATCTTTTTTTGTTAAGCAATACAGTTTCTATTGCACCGTATGATCAGTGGAAACTGGTAGATACGCATATCACGCCTCCGAATTCGTTACAATTATCAACAGGCTATTTTCATGAATTTGGTTTGTCTGGTATTTCTTTTTCCAGCGAAGTGTACTACAAAAAGGCAAACCATATTGTGGAGTATAAAGATGGCGCCGATTTTTTATCGACACCCTATGTTGAAACCCATATTCTACAAGGGAAACAGCGTGCTTATGGTGCCGAGTTTATGATCGAAAAAGATCGAGGACGTTTAAATGGATGGTTGAGTTATACCTATTCGCGGTCGCTTATAACCGTTGATGGTGAGAATGATTTTGAAGATATTAATTATGGAGAAGAATACCCTTCGAACTACGATAAGCCGCATGTGTTAAATGCTATTCTAAACTATAAATTCAATAAACGATTTTCAGTATCATCGAATTGGGCTTATAATACGGGCCGCCCCATAACGCTTCCAGAGGGAGTATATTATATTGGTGGCCAACCATTTGTCGATTATTCAAAACGTAATAGTTATCGTATCCCCGATTATTTCAGGATGGATTTGTCGCTAAAAATTGAAGGAAATCTTAAGCGTAAAAAACGATTTCATTCTTATTGGGTGGCAAGCGTTTATAATTTAACGGGTAGAAAAAATGCAAATACGGTGTTCTTTAAATCGGAAAACGGAGTGATTAACGGGTATAAATATTCCGTAATTGGGATGCCTGTTTTTACACTTTCATGGAATTGGAAACTTGGAAACTATGCAAACAATTAAAAAAATATCAGGCATATTGTTTATGATTTTGATGCTTGGCTCCTGCATCGAAAGGTACTATTATGATGCCCATGACGATTTTGAGCCAAAGATGGTAATTGAAGGAATGATAAGCGATGGGCGAGAGGTACAGGAAGTTATTGTTTCATCGTCGGTATCTCCTGATTCCGGTGTCTTTTTACCCATGTCGGGATGTATTGTGGAGGTGAGTGACGAACACGGAAATATTTATAGCTTCTCTGAATCGGAAAGTCGCAAAGGCGTTTACTTAGGGGTAATTGACAAAGAAGACTTAACAACAGGAAGCCGGTTTAAGCTAAATGTTACAAGTTGGAAGGGCAAACAATACGAGAGTAGTTTTGAAGAAATGCCATTAGCACCACCTATCGATTCTATTTCGTATCGCTACGAGGTTTATGAAACGGCTGAGGATATTGTCCCGGTTGAAGGACTGCAGTTTTATATCGACCTTAATACGGGCCCTGAATATAGTGACTATTACCGATGGAAACTGGTGGAAACATTTGAATACCACTCTTCTTATCCTATTCAGTTATTTCTTGATGAACAGGGCAATATGCAGGAGGTTCCTGTTGATTACTCGGTATTTACCTGTTATTCAACAAAAACAATTAACGTTATAAACATATTGTCAACACAGGGTGTGTCCGGGAATCGTTTCTCCGACTTCCCTTTGTGTTTTGTGAGTGACCGAACGCAACGTTTAAAATATAATTACAGCCTTTTGGTTGAGCAATATGCAATAAGCCAGGATGAGTATCGGTTTTGGGAAAGATTAAAAAAGAACAATAAGGAAGATTCTGATATGTTTAGCAAACAACCTGCTGCAGTTCAGGGAAACCTGAAATGTATATCAAGCCCCGGCGAAACAGTACTGGGATATTTTAGTGTGACCGGTGTTAGCGAAAAACGTATTGTTTTAAAGGATGTTGACGAATTGAGTTTTAGCCTTCTAAAAGACTGTTCTCCAATAAAAATAGAAATGGGATTTCCGGAAGAACCAAGACCTTTGTATTTATTACGTTACAACGACGATGAAGGTGCTGCTTTGGGGTGGTTATTTCCTGAATGTATTGATTGCAGGTTAAAGGGCGGAGTTACAACAAAGCCGATTTTTTTTGAATAGTAAGTTTCATAATATAAGTAGTAATGAGGTACTTTAAAATAATATGTTTCCTGAGTTGCGCATTCTTCTGTAATTTTCTTTCACAGAGCACACTGGCGCAGCATGGAGATGGTACTACTGATTTATTTGTTGAAAAATTGAGTGTTGTTACTGACCGGGATGTTTATTGTGTGAATGAAGTCATTCGTTTTAAAGCATTCAATTGCTCCGGTAATCCTTTACGAAATGCTGATTGGAGCAATGTATTGTACGTTGAAATAGTGGACCAATATGGAACAGCGTTGGTGCAACAGAAATTTAATTATAACGATAAAGGGGCTTCAGGGATTCTGTTTGTCCCTCGTAAAATATTAACCGGCAATTATTTTTTAAGGGCCTACACCAGGTGGATGCGGAACTATCCGGCCGAAAAATTTTTCTATAAAGCACTATCTATTGTTAATCCTTTTGATGAACTGGTTGAGCAAAATTCTTTAGCAGAAAAAGTAAATACCAATTTTTCCGTACAACATAGCAAGATGCCGGTGACTATAACACTTGATAAAAAACAGTACGGTAAACGCGAAAAAGTAAATGTAAGCTTAAGTGCCCTAAACCAGTATTCAAACTGTGTTATGGCTGTCGTAAAAAAAGAGTTTTATCAACCGCGAATTATTCGAATGCTTCCTTTATCATCCGCCCCTGAGAGTGGTTTTATTCCTGAAACAAGATCACTTTCTCTTACAGGGAAGGTGGTGAGCATTAACGATTCGGTATCATTGCCTTTCCATCAGGTATTTCTTACTATAATGAAAGATCAACCGGAAATGCGCAGTGCCCTGTCAACTGAAAACGGTTCTGTTTATTTTAACTTACCCGAACTTAGGGGAGAATATGAACTACTTATTTCGGCAGGCACCGGATTGAAAAACGAAAAGGCAATTGTTTTGGTTGATAACGATTTTTCAACACAGAAAATTAATTTACCGGCACTGCCTTTGATGCCGGATTCAGCAGACAGAAGTATATTACAAAAACTAAGCTTTAACAGTCAGATTCAATATTTATACAACAGTCAGCCAATCCGGTCAATGAAGGAGGAGAATGTTACGAGGGGGAAATTCTATGGGGAGCCGAATCAATTGATCGAACTGGATGATTATATCAATCTGCCTACACTTGATGATTATTTCAGAGAATTGGTTACCCTGGTGTCGGTACGTAAAGTTAATGGCCAAAAAATATTAAGGGTGCAGGGCCAAAATCCCGAATTACGGAACAATGAACCGCTTGTGCTAATCGATATGATTTCGGTTAATAATATCAACGATATTCTCAATATTCCACCGGACAAGATAAAAAGCATCGAAATTATTAATCAACCATACGTGTATGGTAACTTTACCTATGGGGGAGTTATTAGCTTGATCTCAAAAGGAGGGAAGTTTGCGGATATCAACCTCGGAGGCTCCAGTCATTTTGTTGATTATAAAATGTTCAATAGTTCAGTGTCTGAACTGGAAGATCAGTATGAGAAAAGAATTCCTGATCTAAGAAGCAGTCTTTATTGGAAGCCTGACTTTAGTTTAGCGCCGGAAGAAGAGAATTTATTTACATTTCACACCGGAGATGTGGCTGGCGAGTTTATAATTGTGATTACCGGAACAAATGATAAAAACCAGTTAGAGACAAGTATTGAATACTTTACTGTTGTAGATTAATTGTTAACCCAGATTTTAACTGTACCGTTAAGTCTTTCGTTTCTTCTTTTTAGCCGCCCGAAACGACACATTATTTATATTCAGCCGATAACCCGGAGAGTTGGGCGCAGGTTCAGGTCGGTTGGATGTATTCTTTAAAGTTGAGATCATCCTCGTAAACAATTATTTAGAAAACTGTTTAAGAGGTGTTAAAGGACTGAAAACCTTCTTTTATTTTATCAGTATGCATGTAAAACATAAATTGTAAAAAATGATCATAAGTCAATTAGTGAATTATGTAAGAATATGATCTTTAGTGCAATATGGTATTTTGGTATTTCTATATAAAGGTGAGTTGTGTTAGAGGGTAGTGTCAAATCGATAAAAAAAGCACAAAAAAACGTACAAATATTTTAAAAAATCAACAGAAATATTAATATTTGTAATACTGGAAGTATAATAAATTACTTTTATGTAACGCGTAATTGTCAAGCAAAGTGGATTTGGGGGAATCCGTTGAATAATTACAAAATTAAATGCTGTTTAAATATTACTTAAAAGACTGTTTCTATGAACCAAAAATTTTACAACTTAACCTTTAGTGGTTACTAATCTTTGATTTTTTTTATATAAAAAATACGGATTACGATCTGAGACTCTAAACAGATCTGCGTTTAGATGTTGTAATTAACCGAAGTAGCTCTTAATTTGAGGACTATGTGAGGATGGGTTTGTTCTATTTTGGATAATTGTTAGATAAATTAACAATTAATACAATTTCCAGATCTACCAGATTTTAGAATAATTGTTACAAAGCATTATTGCAGTTAACAAAATATTACTTCTGTGTTAGGCAGAGTATGTATTTGATCAAGAATGTTAAATACATGATCCTTAGTTGTTAATGATTGGTGTAAGCGTATTGTCTGGCGCAATTAAATGATGTTAATAGAATATATGTTATTGATATATGGAGATTTATCGTGCTGTTTAAAAAGAGTGAATGCATTAATCAATTATTTATAGTGCTCTAATTAAAAACTAAAAATTATTTCTATGAAAAAAATCATGCTAATGGTTGTAATTGTACTTTTCGCAGGTGTGCAATTGCTTCATGCGCAGGTCAAGGAGCTCTCAGGAGTTATTGTAAGTTCTGAAGATGGTTTATCCGTGCCGGGCGCCTCAGTTTCGCTAAAAGGAACAACTCTGGGAACGGTTACCGATCTGGATGGTAATTTTAGCCTTATGGTTCCGAATGATGCAACAACCTTAATTGTTTCTTTTGTTGGTATGAAAACCATTGAAGTACCAATTGGAAATCAAACTACATTTCAACTGACGCTCGATCCGGATGTTTTTGGTTTGGATGAAGTTGTTGTTTCTGGTGTTGCTGGTAAAACCGAAAAGAAAAAACTTTCTGTTTCTGTAGCTTCAGTAAATGCAGAAGCTCTGGAAAAAGTGCCTGCCGGTTCAGCTGCAAGTGCCCTACAGGGAAAGGTTGCCGGTGTTTCGGTAACAAGTCTAGGACGCCCGGGAGCGGGAGCCACCATTTTGTTACGTGGCGCAGCTAACTTCTACGGGTCACAACAACCTCTGGTAATGATGGATGGTGTGTATGTTGCCGGTGGTTTAGCCGACATTAATGTCGACGATATTGCAAGTTTTGAGATTGTAAAAGGTGCGTCTGCTTCTTCATTGTACGGATCACGTGCAGGTAATGGTGTGATTGTTATCACTTCTAAGCGTGGTGCTGTTGGTGCTCCGGTAGTAACTGTTCGTTCAGAAGTTGGATTTTCGCAGGTTAACAATTTTATTGACGTGAATATGTCTCACCCATTTAAACTGGCATCTGACTGGGAATCAGCGCAAGGCCAATATACAAAATACGAGGGTGTGACTTACCCGGCAGGTTTTCCAAGTATATACGCAGCCGGTGGCGAGTGGGCACTTGAAGGCGGTAGAATTGAAGAAGAAGATGGTTATTCAGATAACCCATTTGGTGTGTATTACGATTTTCAGGATCTTTTTTTCAAAAAAGGTATAAACCTTACCGAGTATGCTTCGGTTGCCGGTGGTACTGATAAATTCAAAACATTCTTCTCTACTGAGTACAATAAGGTAGATGGTGTGCAGAAAGAAATTGAAGGTTATTTCCGTAATAGCTATCGTTTTAATGTGGATTATTACATTAACGATTGGTTGAAATTCAATGCAAGTAACCAATTCATTAGTCTTACCGATAACAGCACGTTTGGTGATTTCAGAACCATCACAAGGATTTCTCCTGATGCCAACGTTATGTATCCCAACCCGGATGGATCTCCATACTATTTCCAGCCCGACCCTTGGGAAAACGAAATCTCGAACCCGTTGTACAACGCTGCTGCTATTGATGCAAAAACGAAACAACAACGTTTCCTGGGAGGTTATAAACTGAATGTGAAATTTACAGACTTCTTAAATTTAGATGCTGAATACTCATTTGAAAACAATAACAGTCGTTACACCAGTAACTACAAATACGAAACTTATGAGCGTTCTGGTGATGAAATTGGTTTTGGTTACAGCAAGGGAAGTTTGACAAAAAACAGTTCTCTAAATCTCGTGCAAAAAGCACAGGCTACCTTAAATTTTGCCAAACAATTCGGAGAATTGGATGTGCAAGCTAAATTGAGCGGATTGGCTGAAGACAGAAGTTATGAATATTTCAGTGCGAGTGGTAGCGATTACTTATACAAAGACATTGCATCTTTGGATAATTTTGACAAGTCAACCATCTCGGCAAATTCAAACAGAACTGCAGAACGTGCACAAAACCTTTTTGCTATTGCCGGTTTTGTTTATAAGGATCGTTACATTTTTGATGGTTTGTATCGTAAAGACGGTTCATCTTTGTTCGGTGAAAACGAACGCTGGAACGACTATTACAGGATTTCGGGAGCATATCGTTTAACTGAAGATATAGCGATCCCTGGTTTCCAGGAATTGAAAATTAGCGCTGCTCATGGTACTGCAGGTCAGCGCCCCGGATTTACATGGCAATATGAAATGACCAACTTAAGTGGTGGTGTATTGTCTACTAACCGTATTAAAGGTAATCCTGATCTGAAACCATCTAAAACTGCAGAAACAGAGATTGCTTTAAGTGCTCAGTTCCTCGACAGATTTAGTTTGGATGCAGCTTACTCAATACAGGAGTCTACTGATCAGTTTATGTTAGTGAATTTATTTGCTCCTGCTAATGCCGGTAAAAACCGTCAGTGGCAAAACGTAGGTAATCTGGAAACCAATACTTTCGAATTTTCATTAAACGGACAAATCATAAAATCGGGTGACTGGAACTGGGATGTAACCGTTAACTTCACTAAAACCGAATCGGAAATTACCAAGTTAAATGTTGCAGAACAAACTGTAGGTCCATCTAACGGTGAAATGTTTAAATTGAAAGAAGGAACAGAATTTGGAACGATGTACGGACTTAAATTTGTTCGCGATTTGGCAACCATGGAAAAACAATTACCTGATGGAGCCAGCATTAGTGATTACAGTATTAACAGCGATGGTGTTGTAGTTGAGACAGCTGCTATAGGTACGGTGGATGAAAAAGCATTCCTTGAAGTAGATGAGGAAGGTGTAAACAAAACACAGGAGATTGGTAATCAGAATGCAGATTGGTTTATGGGCGTTGTTTCTAATCTCTCATGGAAAAACTTTGATTTCTATATGTTATGGGACCATCGTCATGGTGGTGACATTTACAACAGAAATACACAGTGGAATGTAATTGCCGGACGTAGTGCAATTGTTGATCAGGCAGGAAAAGCAGAAAGCGAGAAGAAAACAACTTTGTACTATCAATCGCTTTATGCTGTAAACCAGGATGTTGATTTTTGGGTTGAAGATGGAAGTTATTTAAAACTTAGAGAGATATCTCTTTCGTATACTTTACGTAAAAAACAACTTGAAAATTTCGCAAATGGATTCTTCAAAGAGTTTAAATTTAGTGCGATAGGAAGAAACATTCTTACATTTACTGATTACTCCGGATGGGATCCTGAAGTAGCAGCATACGATGGAGATACACAACAATACTTTAATGTGGATTCAGGAGTTTATCCGAATCAGTCTTCATACTCATTCTCAGTACAATTTAAGTTTTAATATTAAAAGAGTATAGAAATGAAAGATTTAAAAAAAATAGTATTATTCGCTGTTGTACTGCTTTTTGCGGTATCGTGTGAAGATTTCTCTTTGGATCTTGAAGTGCAGAACTTCGAGCATCCAAACGACAATATTTTAACATCCGACCCTGTGGCATTAACTGCTGCAGCCGGCGGTATTTTGAACAACTGGTACATGACTGTTCATGAATATAATGGACCATGTATGATGATGCAGACTATGGCTGATGTGTCTACTTGTTCGTGGGGAAACGTTGGTATGAATGATATGTCAAGCGAACCAAGAGCGGCTTGGAATAATTCACCATCTTACTCTTACGATTATGTCACCAATGATTATTTTAATTCATTATATGCTGTTTTGTCTGATGCCAACACCTTAGTGGCAGCAGCTGAAAAAGGTACCGAATTTGAGAACCCTGATTTGGTAAAAATGATTGGTAAAACTGGTCAGGCTTTTGCAATAGGTTATTTAGCTTTGGTTTTCGACCGTGTATGGCTATCAGATGAAAATGGAGCTATTAACGAAGATGGTTCTTCTAGCGATTATAAAGAAGCAATGACTTTTGCTCTTGAAAAGTTAGACGATGCCATTGCTATTGCGAAATCGAGCGGTGTTGATGTGCCTGAAACCTGGTTGCCAGGCGGAAACAATGGAAATGCCGTATTTACACAATTCCTGAATAGTATGGGGGCCCGTATGTTGGTAGGAAACGTACGTAATAAAGCTCAAAAAGGAAACATCAACTGGGACAAAGTATTGTCTTACACCAACAACGGTTTAACTGAAGACTTTACCATTTTTATGGACGATGATGTTTGGTATGATCTTGCACCGAAAACTTATTTGGTATATCCAGGTTGGGGACGTGTTGATATGCGTGTTGTCAATATGATGGATCCGAATACTCCGGCATACTGGCCTGATGGTGAGGTTACTTTGCCTGAGTCAACTTCAGACGATGCCCGTTTGCTATCTGATTACCAGTATTTGTCAAGTCAAAACTTTAATCCAACAAGGGGAACCTATCACTATAGTACTTACCGTTATTCTCGCTACGATTATTACATAAGCGATTGGATAACAGATGTAACAGAATATTCAGCATCGGAAAACGATATGTACAAAGCTGAAGCCTTATTACAAAAAGGAAGTTTGACTGAGGCAGCTCAAGTGATTAATGATGGTACACGTACAGTAAGAGGCCAGTTACCTCCGGTTGACGCCAATGCGGATGATATTGCAAATGCAATTCACTACGAAAGATTGGTAGAATTTGCTTATACAGGTATGTCACTTTCATTCTTTGAAATGAGAAAAGAAGACTTGTTGCAAAAAGGAACTCCTTTACATTTTCCTGTTCCTGGGAAAGCATTAGAAGCTATTCCTGAAGAGAATTATACTTATGGAGGAAGTCAGGGAGTAGCCGGAGAAGACTACTCTAACGGTGGTTGGAGATAATACTCACCTGTATTATTTAATGATATAAATGAGAATGGATTGGTTTTAGGGCCAATTCATTCTCAAACTTGATAATTCAAGTTGAAGATCCCAGCCGGGAGGTATAACTCACTCTACATTTACTCACAATTACCCTTCGTAGAATTTATAAATCCTCCCGGTTTTTTTCATTTTTTTCAGGAAAATTTATTTGTGAGCTTGGCCCAAATCACTTTGTGGTATCAATGTTTTCTACGTCTTCCGCTTCTTCTTCTTAGCTGCCGGAAACAATACATTATTTAAGATTAGCCTATAACCCGGTGAGTTGGGGTGCAGGCTCAGGTCGGTTGGCGGATCGCCAATCAGGTGGCGGTAATCTTCGGGATCGTGTCCACCGTAAAATGTCCAGAATCCTTTACCTTTCTCGCCATGGATATAACGCGCTTCGTTGGCCGGTTTGTTCTCGCCCAATACCAGCACATTTGATTTTAGCACTTCTTTGCGGTAAGCGGTTGTTTGCCCCATAAAACCTTTAATCAGGTTACGATGGTTTTGGCAAAGCATGGTGGGTATCGGGTCCCACTTGGCCGAAAAATCAAACAGGGTAAAGTAGTCGTTTTCGCGGGCTACATGTCGGTGGTCGGTAGCATCAATATTCGAAAACTCGTACACATACGGGCTTTTCTCCAGCTTAAAATTTTCGAATGCAAAGGTGTTGTGGAAATCGAGTTTCTCATCAACGTTGGCTTCCATCGGATCGCCATCAAACATGTTTTC
>NZ_JBFHGM010000137.1:0-13135 GCF_041583095.1 Draconibacterium sp. | reverse complement strand
TACATTTTTCGGTCTTGTTCTGTTAATCGCCTCATAATTTTAAAAAGATTGCTAACAAGCAACATAAGTAATTGCTTGTCAAGTTTATACTAAATTATAAAAGTTTGTGGTTCGCAACTACTCATGTTGCAAGCCGTTAGCCACAAATGCTACTGAGGTGGCTCGTATTAAAGTCTGTTGGTATTTGACCAAAAAAGAAAAAAGACAACGCGCATCAGGTTTTACAAACCTGTTTAGATTAAAGGCCGCAAAGTCCATCACATTCTTCAATTAATTCCGGGAATAAACTCGGATGAAAACTAAAGTCAATATCTCTAAGCGGTTTTCTGTGGTTGCTTAAAAATGCACTTGCTTTCAGTTTTGGGTATTTCCTTATTTTTTCATCAAACTCGCAAGCTGTTTTAAACTCTTTTGGAAATTCCTTTTTAAATCGCTGCCAGTACCGATCTGAATGAAACGGGCAAATTAAACAGGCACTTTTACCTGGTTCTTTAATTCCGTTTACTTTAAACCAGTTTACAATAGCATCTATTCTGGTTTGGCTTTCTACCAATGGATAGTAATGTTCAATGTATTTTACGTTGCTTTCCTTCATGCGTTCCATTTCATCAAGTGAAATTCCAATCCATAATCGAACACGCTTTCCATTTCTCACTTCTTGTAAATATCTGCGAAGCGGTGCAATTTTATAATCAAAAGTGCATTGTCGTGTAGTTAAGCCACCGTTTGCAAGTTTTAGCGGTAATTGTGCAACTCTACTGCGCTTACCTTCCAAATAGTCTAAAGTATCTTGCATAATATTTCCGGCAGAAACAACTATAATATCAAAGTTGTATTTGTCTTTTACATACCAAATCAACCAATCCAAATAATCATAAACATATTTTGGCTCGCATCCGGTATCTGAGATTACTGCAAAATCAGGTTTGTATTTAAAAGCATTTTCCAAAGATCGCAGCAACATATAACTACTTTGCTTTCCTGCTCCCAACGAAATAACATTTAAAAAATCATCCCCCTTTTTTTCTTTTTTTACTTTCATTCTCGTATCAACTTTAGTTTGTAAAATCCGCATCAGATGGCTAACACGTGGCAAACGGCATTAAAACGACCGCTTGCCACCACCGTTAAGAACAACTACCTCCGCTGCGCTGCGGTTATGGCTACATGTCGCTAATAAATTATTCTTTATCATAAGTAAGCAGCACCATAGCTAAAGCAGCTAATATCAATATATAAAGTACCATATCATTTAATAATTTATCAGATTCCGACATTCCCACCATACCGTTGTTCTTAACGGAGGCCGTGCCAACTTAAAACTTCTTTACTACCTGACCGCTACGGTAGCAGTTCTTAACACAGTGCAAACGTAATTGCGGCCTCTGAATAACTAACACGTTTTAAGTTACCTGCTTGTTCCCAGCCTTTAAAATTGAAATAGCTTGCGCTAAATCGTCAACGCATTGTTGAGCTGCGTTAGCAAATCGCTTAGACTTCAATCTTTTGTATTTTTCCAAAACGTCTTTCTGTTCATAGAGTTTATACTCTAAATCTCTAATTATCCATTCCATAATATTTCAATTTTAAATTCTTACACAATCAGGCAACTACGTTTGCACGGCCTCCGTTACCACGCATTTTACTTTGAAACTTATAAGTAAATCGAAAAGCAGTTTTAAGTAAAACGTACCCTTCGGCGTGGTAACACTTTGTATATTGCAAAGCTGTTTCGTTCATTGTTCAACTGTTATGCAAACTCGGAACAATTAAAAACAAAAGCCTACACACGCTTTATCTTGTAACTTGGGTCAGAAGGCTCTATAATAATGCAAGGTATTTCTTTACCAAAGAAGCCATAAGTGCTTTTATCTGCTATGCCAGCTTCAACTATATTTCCACACATATTATGACAGCATCGGATATAAACGTCTGTATCATCTGCCACGCCTTCTAATTGTTTTCTTAATTCACCTACTTTTAAGTATTCATAACTTTTTTCTTCCATCTCTATTTTTGTTTTTAATTAGTATTTCAAATCAACTGTATCGGTTATTCACGCTTCGACAACATACAAGTTGCCGTTGTAACACATTAAAACGTGTTTACAACAAATTCAATAAACGCCACTATGGAGGGCCAATAATTCGTTTCAGGTTGTCTTTTACCTTTACTTTGGTATGTGCTTCAAGTCGTTGAATAAGATCGATAACCTTTTCTTTTGATGGTTCCGGCAGATTATTATTTCCACTATCGGCACCAATATTTACCTGACAGGCCAAACAGGTTTCTATCAAAAAATTGAGTTCATCCAAATCGAAGTCCATTATTGGTTCGATGGTTACATAGGTCCGGTTATTAGGAAAGCCCCACCTGAATTCGTGTACTATTTCGTTCATCCAGTGTGCGCGATCTTTGGGCAATGGACAATTACGCATTTGTGTAGTGTAGTGCCTGTTGGTTTCGATAGTAGTACAAATAGAGAAGTCGAGTAAATCAAGTTCGTACTGGAATTCGAGTAAACGCTTCGGGTTTTTGGTTTGGAAAAGGTATTTGTTATTAAACCTTGCACAGTAGGCCAGAATACGACGTATTACATCAGCCGGAATAGCTTCGGCAAATAAATCGTTCTGAGCAGCTACGAAAATAAAGTTATCGGCTCCGAGGTTGGTTTTTAGCTCTTTTTCCTCCAGTCGTGGTTCGCCCGAGTACTTTGATTTGATACCCGGATAGCGCATTAATTTGTTTGTGCTGCAGTACGAACACCGATGAGGACATTCGCCGGCCAGTGGGTTCCATGTATGCGTAACCCATTCGTACATGTTTCCTTTGCTTTTGTTGAGTGGCATAGTTGTTATTTTAGAAGTGATTCAAAATATCCCTGCTCATCAATGCGTTTTAGAAGTGATTGTCTTTTTTTGTACAATTCCTGTTCTTTTTCATCGATTTGTTCTTCCAGTAACTTAATCCATGCGCCAGTTTCAGAAATACCTTGTTTCAAGGCTTCTTCTCTGGTTTTAAAGTGGGTGTTATCGTACATGGTAATTCCGTCGAAAGTAGTGTTAGGCCATCCGTACTTATCGGTGTGAGATTCGATAAGCTTACCATCTTCGCAGTAGAACACTGGAAGCTTAACCTTAAGTTCGTCGTGTCCTTCTATAATCTCTTTTATTTCTCCGGATTCAACTAATTCGTGCAACTTATCCCATATAAACAATCCTTCTTCGTATCCTTCGCGTTCCAATGCTTTACGGCCTTTGTTCCATGTATCGAGAGCATATTTTATTTTTAGTGTCTTTTTGTTAACAGAAAATAGATCGTGGCATAACGGAGAACCAACGGCAATGTATTCGCCATGATCGCCGATAGAATAATCAGTGTTGTTTAAAATTTCTTTTAATTTACGTGCTTTCATTATAGTTTAAATTCTTTAATTGATAAATCGTTGATGAGGTTTTGGAGGTGGTGAAGGAAGTTTCCTTGTGCAATAACTTTATCGGTACCGCATAGTAATACACGAAATACATCTTCGCCATTGTAACGGACCATTATATTTTTAGCCGGATGGTAAAAATCGTGCCGGTTGATTTGTTTAAATCCAAGTTTTTCAATACGGGTTTCATTTACAATTACCGGGCGTAATTCGGAAAGCTTTCGTACTTCCACATAATCGCCGTTAAGCGGATGGTGAAATACTACCCGGCAATAGTTGGCACTTACTGATTTTATGGTAACCTGTGATTGACCGGTTGTAACAGTATTGCCGGGGCGTAGTTGATCGGCAGGAATTTCGGGAAGATCGCGGTAACGTAGGCTCATACTGTTTCGTTTAAGTAAGGTGAATCGCCATAAAGCCGGGAAGCACAGGTGCCGCATAGTCCGATTTCGGCCACCATTGGGTGTTTATGTCCGCAACCCCGGCACACGGTAGGATCGGTTTCGTACTCGCGGTCGATTAAACGTTGTTCGCGTATTCTGAATTCTTCTTCTTCGTTGCGAACAATAATTGTTAAGGCACGAACTACCAGGTAGCCGGGAATACTGGCAATAGCGAGAATTAAAAGGATTACATTTAAAGTTTTCATTTGCTTAGTATTTTAAGTTTTTCGCGGGCAATCATCCATAGTTTCGGCTGTAATTTCTGGTAGTGTTCGTCTTTGCCGTATTTGTCTTTATAGTCTTTTAACTCAACCAGTCGTTTAAGAATATCGGCCGATTCGTTATTGTGCATTTCCTGAAGCATAAGGAAAATGTCGTTAATATTTTCGCGTTCGGGTTTTTCGAAGTTTACCCATTCGCCACCGTACAGGAAGAAGTGCCAGGTACGGATTAATACCATTCGGAAATAGGCGAGAAACAGGATGATAAACACCGGAATCAGCACCAGTATTCTCCAAAACAGTCTTTTCTTTACGATTGTTATCTTTTTCATTTGATTAGTATTTTAGGTTTAAAAAATCCGAGTTTCATGGATTAATCTTTTTTAGTTTGTGGAAATTCTTCGGGGTGTTCTTCCTTGTAAATTCCGCAAATGGTTTTTAGTTTTTTTGAGAATTGTTCTTCTTTCTCGAAATGCTTCATCCATTTTTGCGACACTTCACAAAATTGTTCAACATTGTCGGTATTAACCAGTGCTTTAATATCAGCCATGAGGCGTTTTTCTTTCTCCTTTAGTTTCTGGTAGGTTGATCGGGAAACGTAAGACCCCCTCCGTCCTGCGGACACCTCCCCCTGAATGGGGAGGGAACAGCCTTCTTTTTTCATTTTCAGTATCCAATCGGGAATTGGTTTGATATGGTAGTATTTCGCTATGTCGTATAATGATTTTTCGAAGTGCTTTTGTCGCTGTTCCTCAGTACAGTTGTGGTATTTTAATATTCGTGTTTCTTCGGTATGAGGAACGCCATTATCGGTAGTTGACATACATACAATTACACCGGCGTAATCTTTTTCTATTCCGGAATCGGCTGCTAAAAAGTATCGTTTTTTCATGGTTAAAATAAATCTTCGTTATAGTGTCGTTTTTGTACTCCAACGGGTAGCCGGCGAATGCTTATCATGTGTTGATCGTAATATTTCCACTCGAAATTATCACCGGTGTAACCCATCTTGTCCCATAAAATTTCTTTTTTAAGTTTTTCTATTTCTGTAATATCTATGCAGAAACCTTGCTTTAGCTCTTGTTTTTGTTGCAGTTTGTCGCTGTTGCTAAATTCGTCGTAATCGGTGTATCGGTTAAGAAATTCAATCATTTCGTTAACATTGTCGATAACAAGTATTGAATAGTCGTGACTTCTGACTTTATTTTTGGGTCGATTGGGTTTTGGATTCTTTTTGGGCGTTACTTTCCGGTGTAACATGGAAATCACGAACGCTGACTTTTTTGATATATTTTGTGCCATAATTCGTCGCTTTAAATGTGTTTATCACCTGAACAGTTATTAGCTTGCCCTGTCTTTCGACCTTGTTCGAAATAGTAGTTTGCTTTTGATTTGTCGCTTACAAACTCCCCAGAGAAGAAAGGTCTGTTATTCCACATCTCTTTAAACTCATCGCTGTAATCGGGTGCTTTATCTATTTTATAAACCTTTGCCATAAAAATTTTAAGTTTATCCCCCTCACCAAACGATGAGGGGAATGGTTATTTTAAAAATCTTCCCAAAGAATAGGCGTACCTTTTTTGTACACTATTTTAGTTTCGACAACATGACTGGATGATTCTTTTATGTCGTCAATATCAGATTCGCGGAAACATCCGTTTTCGGGATTCTCAACATCGTACACATAGTTTTCGTCCAGAATTTCGGTGCCGAGGTTATGGATTGTTGAATCTTCGCGAAGGATGCGAACCGGCTCTTTTAGCTGTTCTTCTGAAAGAGGTTTACAAAATTCAAGCAGATCGCCAAAAGTGATGTTTTCTTTCAGCTTTGACCAATCTGTAAAGTTTGAGGTATCGGTGTAGCCGTGTACTTTTGGGTGTACTGTTACGCCAAGAATAATCCAATCGTCGGCTAACATATCGGTTTGAGAAGCCAACCACGGAACAAATTTATCGTCGGCAGTTTTCATTCCAATCCACGGCAACAATGAATTTGCCCCTTTCGGCAACACTCCTGTTTTGCCATCAACATATATCAACCACATACCTTTTCCATTCCAACCGGAACGTTGCACTTTGTGTCCGTTTTTTAATGCTTCAAGGGCCGAACCAAACGACATTCCATTTTCGCCGTTATCTTCACCGTTAAAAGCATATCGCCAGTTGCGCGTGTTAACGTTTAGTAACATTATGGCCAAACCTGGTTCATGCTCTCGAACCGGTTTGTAGGCTTTTTCGAATACGTGTTTTGGCGACCATGATGTATAACCATCTTCGTACACTACTTTGTAACCCGGAGCATTTTCGCCTTCGTATGGTTCGCCTTTTTCCTGTTTAAAGCTTACCATATCCATTGCTACGGCTCCGATAATTTTAACGCCTATAAATTGTGGTAAACCTCCGTAAAGTGGACCGGGAGAATGAGGTATATCACAATCGCATTCTGCTTTTTTAATAATTTGATTTTTCTTGTTCATTTGTTTGAATTTTAATTATTAGAATAGAGTAGGATGTCCTACTGTTTGATTTTTCTGTGATACTTTCGCCCCCCTTTGTCCTTCGGACATTTCCCCCTGAAGTGGGGAAAGAACAGCCTTCGCATTAATTTTAGTGTTTTGTTGTACGGCCCAAAACATTACGGTTCGGTAGGCGTATGGAAGCAGGTTTAAATGCGATTTATTCCATGTAAACCCGCGTTTCTCCCAACGCCGGATAATTCGTTTTTCGAATCGGTTGTATGACAGGTACCAGGCGTTCATGCGATAGCTTGTTTATCGAGTTCGTAACTGATGTTTACTTTTCCGAACGACATACGCAGGGCGTTTCTCCACACGGCAAGCAGGGCTTTGTCGTTTTCAATCTCGGCAATATCTTTTTGTTTTCCGCGAATTACGAGTGTATTGTTTTCGAGTTTTGCCGGACGGATAAGCAAAAAGCGGGTGTAGTGGTCGGTGTTGTTTTTAAGTATTCCGTACATTACCTTCCATTTTACCAGCAGGTGCGGTGGACAATTTATGCCTTCGGTGGTTTTGTTGTCCCAGTTTTCGGCCACACTGTCCACATTCTCGATTGGCAGTCCGCGTGAGTTTTTCCATCCAACGCCTGAATAGTGGTTGAAAAAGGCATTGGTAACGGAAACCGGGTTTTTAAAATTCTTGAAATAAAAAATTTCTAAAACAGGAAAAAATCTCTGTCTAAAGAGAGATTCTTTACTTTCTTCTATTTCTTTATATTCTTTAGTTTGTCCTTGTGCGTGTCCTTGTTGCTGTCCCGTTTCTGTCCTTACTTCTGTCTCTTTTTCGTCCTTGTTGCTGTCCTTATCACTGTCGCGCTGTTCAGTATTTGCCGGGTTAAACTTGTTGTAATTCAGTATAATTATAACAGTTTCACCGTGTCTCTTATCTCGGCTTATCATTGTATCTTCGGCGAGTAGTTTTAAGAAGCGGCTTACCTTGTCTTTTGACCAGCCCCAGCGATGCGCCAAAAAACGCACAGAAGCGCGTAATTCGCCCCGGTTAATTTTGATCATTTTCATGCGGATTAGCAGCTTTTCGGGTTCGCTTTCGAAACGAGCTGAAGCGATAAGGTCGAGCCATGCTTCGGCAGGTGAAAAGGTGCGCTGTTCGGTCCAGAAGTTGTGTTCGAAATATTTACGCGATAAGCGGATAAAACCAGCCATAGAGATTATTATTTCTGAGTTATTAAAAAATCATACAGTTTTGCAGGTGTTGAAAGGTCGATGAGGGTATCATCTTTTTCTTTTACCATACCGGGCTTGTATTTGCGGCCAAAATCGAGTTCGAAACAGAAATATTCGCACCATGTCATTCCGCAAGTATCGCGGAAGGTATCGCCCATACATTCGTGAATTACCTCCATAAGCGTATTGGTAAGAAAATGGTTTGGGTAAAGTGTGTTTGCACTGTCGGCTTCGGGAAATACCTGGCTGAGTAGTTCGGCATTTTTACTGTCGAGGTCGTATTGTTTTTGCAGTGCTGTTATGGCTGCTATGAATACTTGTTTTTTCATTATTCAAAGTTTAGTGTTGGATAATTCTTACTTATAGCTGTTTTGGCATAACCGAATTGTTGTATTTCTTCCTGTGCTTTTAAGAAGTTTTGGAAACGTTCTTCGGCCACTTCGTATTTGTAAGGATCGATTTCGCAAATGTCGAGGTCGAAGCCCAATATGTAACAGGCAAAAGCATGAGAGAAAGAGCCTCCGTGTGTGTCGAGTATTTTGAATCCGGGTTTAGCGAATTTGTTCAGGCAGAATTTGTACAGTTCTACCGGTTTTTCTGTTTCGTGAATTTTCTCCAGTCGTTTGCTGTTATCGCCGCCTTTATTGGAGTAGCGAAATATTTTAGCCGGATAATCGAACGAGGTCCATGCTATTTCAACCTGTGAGAAGTTTTCCCAGGGCTGCACTTTATCCCAAACTACGATACAACGGGTAGGAGGCAGGTCAAAGTAATTACCGCCCCAAATGATTTGATTTTTACTAACACGGAAAAGCTCTTTAAAATATTCGGGTGAAGGTGGTTCAGCATCCCACGAACAATCTGACTGATTAAGAAAACGGTTACGCAGCTTTCCTCTGCCATCGTTTAACCTGTTTTTTGCTTTTTTGCGTACTTTAACGGCCACACTCTCGGCAGGGTATTGTCCTTTTTCGTTACGATTGGGAGAAGAACCCATATTCATTTTATGTGCTCCGATACCGTATTGTGGATCCACAATGGCGAGATCGTAAAAATTATCGGGAATATCTTTCATAAATTCCTGACAGTCGATGAGGTGTCTATTTATAGTAGGTTTGCTCATTTACTATGAAACTTTTCGGATTTGCGCTACCGGAAGGATAATTTCTTTTATTGCGGCAAGAAGCTCGTTAACCGGGGTAAAGTAGTTTACTCCGCACTTATCGCACAGGTGTCTATATAGCCTGTCGGCATCCTGTACAGATGTTTGATAGCTTAATGCTCCCTTGGTTGATCGGTAACCAGCTTTATCTACTTCGTAACCCACATGACGAAGATGTTCAACCAATTCTACTTCGTCGAGATCGGCTACATCTACGGTGTAATCAATATCAATCCATTCGTTGATATGAGCTTCGGTCGTTCCTTTTATTTTTTTACCCATGATTTAGTTATTAGAATAGAATTTTTGAATAACAGCAATAGTGTTTACCCGTTGAGTTTCGATAATATCTCCGGGTTGAAAAGCATCGAGTTTAAACCGCATCCAGTATTTTTTAGGATTAGCTTCCAATTCGTTTAAATCGTCCTGAAGGCATTTTTTCGAAAATTCGTCCTGTTCGTTTTCGATGAGGTATTTTAAACGCTCGTGTTCGTTTTTGTTTGTTTGATTAATGTTCATAGTTTTATTGTGTTTATTATTAAAGAATCGGCGTAAAACGTAGCCTCTGGCAATGCTTATTGCGGTGAAATAAAGTGAGATTGTAATATTCTTACCCGGACTGGATGAAATACCCAACGGAGGGAAGATAACGAACAGCGATAGCAGCGAAATAAAGTAGCCTACTGCGGTGTTTGTTATCGATTCTATTATGGATTGTTTTTTGGTTTGCATTGTTATTTTTTTTGAAAAGGTTCGACTATCTGTCTTGTTGAACTAAATATCTACATAGTTTTTATCTATAAATCCGTAATATGTAAGTACCCCAATAAGCCAATAGATATTATTATCAATAGAGTACATTGTATTATCCAATTTGTCCGAAACGGCATATCCTCCACCATCTTGAAATTTCACATTACATGTATCATTCCAGTAATTATTGTCTGTTAGCTTTTCGAAGCCATTATTCTCTAAAAATGATATTACTTTATCCATATCGTTTGTTTCAAATAGTTTCAGTGGAGAACTAAGCCGAAGCCCGTTCCACATCGTTTAGGTACTGGTTAAATTGTTCGCTTGTGAATACCCAAATCTTTTCTTTGGTTAAGAACTTATAGGTATTAGCTATTTCAATTATTTCGTTGCGTAGGAGCTTTGTATTGGCCTTTTGGCTGTGGGCATGTAGTTTATGCAGGTTGTGGATGTATTTTTGTCCGTGACGGACGATAAGACCCCTGTTATACCCTTTCTGATTGCTTCCTAACAGTGCGTTGCAGTGGTGGCATTGTCCGTGAATATTTTCGGGCATAAGGCGCATTTCGGGTGTAGAGCCAACAGAATAGAAATGCCCGGCTTCTTCGACTTTTCCGGTGGTACACGAAATACAATTATTACCATAAACGGCTTTATCGCGTTTACGGATATATGGATTTACTATTTTTTGCTGTACGTAAATAACAAGTTCGTTTGTTGGCAGATCGAACCACTTGCGGCCTTGTTTACGTACTTTTGGTTGCGAATTATTGATTTGTACGTTGTGGATAGTAGGTTTTACGCGAATTTGTTTTTTTTGCCGTTTAATTTTAGGGTAATTATTGTTTATTGTTTCGGCTCCGCGTCCACCGGTTCCGGCCTCTTGTTTGCGCTGTTCGGCAATTTTAACCTGTCGTTTCTCCTGATACCTTTTAGCGTACTTTTGTTGTTTCTCCAGCTTAATCCGGTTTTCGCACACCTTACACCTTTTGGGACGGATACTGGTAAAATTTGGGTTCCAACGGAAAGTGTTATTACAATCCGGTTCGGAGCAGGTTATCTCTATTGTTTGTTTAATTATTGCAGCCATTTGTCGTTGTTTTTTATTTTTCTTTTTTCGTGCCATTACAATTCAATGTCTTTATCGATATACACCTTTAATCGGTTGTTTCGTGGTGAGAAGTGACAGTGAAAAGGATTGGGTTTTTTAACCAGATCCTCCATTAGCGAAAGCGATGCGGGTTCGTCGGCAAAAAGTATCTCTACGGTATAGAAATTCCCATCGTCGTAATAACAGTATTCAATACCTGTTCTCCATTCGAAAA
This sequence comes from Draconibacterium sp., assembly GCF_041583095.1. Classification (NCBI taxonomy): domain Bacteria; kingdom Pseudomonadati; phylum Bacteroidota; class Bacteroidia; order Marinilabiliales; family Prolixibacteraceae; genus Draconibacterium; species Draconibacterium sp. The sequence continues at coordinate 2,096 of NZ_JBFHGM010000137.1, read as the reverse complement.
AATTGAGCAATACCTGTTTCGGATGAGGTTTTATGCGCGACGGTGTATCTTCTTTGGCTGCCACAACCTTTTTTTTAGTAGGTCGCCTTATACGGGCTTTTTTCTCGGGCTTTTTGTTAAAGTCGATGACTTTATAAGTTGGATTTCCGTGAAGTGGCAATTTTGTTTCTACTACCATAGTGGTTTGTTTTTATTGTTAATACTTGTGGTAAGGTTGAAAAAACTCCCCCGACCGTCGCCAGGGGAGAAACCTAAACCAACTAAACCTAATAGAGCGCCGACTGGCGCAGTATCTTTTAAAAAGGGTAGCTGTTGAAGTAAAGAGTCTCCGGTCGTTACTTATCATTAAAAGAATCTGCAAATCCAAACCCCTATTTGTAGATGCGGCGCTTTTTGTGTAGTGAATGCTACCCTTTTTGTTGTCAAAATTTATCAGAACAATTGCCGGTCTTTCCCGGCTGTCGGCATTTACGACGTGCTGGTTATTTCTTAACCTCAATAAACGGTCGCCGCTTCGCCCTGTCTGCAACCTAACCAATACCCTGACAGGTTTTACTTAACGTATTGGCCTTGCTATGTAGCGAGGGCAGGATTCGAACCTGCGGCCTTTGGGGTATGAACCCAACGAGCTACCGGACTGCTCTACCTCGCGATGTTGCATGCTTTCAATCCAAATTTTCTACGTACATGCAGTGAAGGTTCCAACCTAACGCGGACCGAGTATGTATTGTCCATTCAACTCAGTTGTTCACCAATGGGACAGTGAGTGGTACCGACAGGACTTGAACCTGCACCTTGTAGTGACCATTACAAGTAGGTAGCTGGCATCGAACCAGTCTTTCTGAAGGTGTTCTTATGATTACCTATCGAGCCGAACCTTAGCGTCTACCAATTTCGCCACGGTACCAACCAACCACTTCCGAATTGTTCCTATTCGGCAATCCTCTTGTGGCTGATTATTTCGTTACGGAGAGGTTTGCTACTAATCTTTCACCTCTGGTATAATTCGACTGTCCCTCACTATTTACCCCGGATCAGACAGCGTTTCCGGTAGTCGTCATTTATCGTATCTTATGCCCTCCCTTATACTTTTAGTGGAAGATCAACCTCTCCTTTCTGTGTGGTTCAAAACCAAAGGGGCCAACTCCCCTTAATTTGTCTCCGTGTCGTGCCTACATGCAGGGTTGTATATGGTTTCTGACAGGCGTTGTTATTCCTGAAATTCGACTGGTCCAACTTTTCCTAAACCAATCGCCCAAAAGCTTTGCTCAGAAGGCACTATTGCTATATTTTCAATATTTTAAAGAACTCTGCAATTAATAGGAAGAAGGGAGTTACTGTTATTCGCTCCGATCTTCCTATGATTATTGAATTGCTGCTGTGTCGGATACTGGACTCGAACCAGTGACCTTATCGGTAATTCCTTCTCATAAAAGAGCCCAATTCTTTTTAGCGGAATTCAACCGATACGCTCTACCAACTGAGCTAATCCGGCAAGTGGTGGGCCTTAGATTGTTGAAATAAAACAAAAAACCTCTGTTATTAAATTGAATGTGATTTGCCCACCTGTTTAACTTATTAGAACGCCGCCGGTTAACCTATACACCGCGAGGTTGTTATCCTCCATCCCTTCAGGGTGTCCCTCCCCCGAAATATTTTTAGTTCGTTTTTTCTACTGGTTCTTCATATCCATTTTCTTCTGAAAAGGGAGTAAAAACATCGGGGCTTTCTGTTTTTTCTACCGGCACAAAACCTTCGGGTACCTTTTCTGCTGATTCGCGTGGTTCGTATGGAAATACATCGACGATAGGACTGATAGCCATTGATGTTGTATGGTATGGAATTACCAGGTATTCCAGACTTTTATCCAATCGGGCCAAAGCTTCTTTAATATTGTCGGCCATAATGAGGTAATGCGAGGTAATGCGTTTCTCCTTGCCGGCTTCCTCGTCGATTGTTACCAGGTGAATTGTTGCTTTAAACCACCATTCTCCATCATCGTAAGGAAATACCTCGGCAATTCGCGACTTGGTGATTGCATCGATAGCGAATTCACCACCTTTAACTAATTCCTGCATTTTGCCAATGATACGGGC
>NZ_JBFHGM010000136.1:0-13299 GCF_041583095.1 Draconibacterium sp. | reverse complement strand
TACGCTTTTGCCGTTTTCGTACTCCTTCAGAATCGAGGAGATTTGCTGTGGTGTAAATCTTTTCTTCTTCATTTTCTAACAGTTCAAAATTAACGCTTATTTGTCTACTTTTAAACTGTCCTGTTTTTGGGGAAGCTTACAGCAGCAACTTCGTATCGTTATCGGATTTGATCCAGATGAACGAGTAAGTAAACGACTACCTCATTACTCTCTTCCAACAGAGATTAAAAATTATTGGGTAAAACAAAATGTGAGCATTCGGTTATGCGGGCCTATTTTAAATATTATCGAAAAAATAAATAACGGTACTTTTCATTTCAAGGCAAAAGATAAATTACATGCTAAGATTTATGTAGGAGATCAGGCAGCTATACTTGGTTCGTCCAATTTCAGCAAATCAGGTACTGTTTCGCAAACCGAAGCCAACATCAGGGTTGAACTATCATCTTCAAAAACAGAAAGGGAGCAGTATTCTAATATAAAACGTATCGCTGAGTACTACTATAAAGCGGCGGAAGATTATAATGAGCACCTAATCGAACTATTCAGTAAATTATTCAAAGATGCTACCTGGGAAGAAGCGCTGGCAAGAGCTGTTGCAGAAATACTGGAAAGTAAATGGATGCAGGATTACCCTGTTTTGTATCAGGCATTGGTTACCCATAATCTTTGGCCTTCTCAAAAAATGGGAATTGCGCGAGCAATGAAAATAATTCAGGATCAAGGACGTGTTATGGTTGCAGACCCTACAGGAAGTGGCAAAACAAAATTTGCGACAGCGTTGGCATATACTCTTTTTCACTGGTTGTGGGAAAATGGAAGAAAAGACCGTTCAAATGCGCTGATAATATGTCCCAGACAAGTAATGGAAAATTGGGAAAGGGAGCAAGATCATTTTACGTTGTACAATAAAATTGAATCAATGGGGAAATTGAGTCTTGGGTTGGACAAAAACCAACGAACTCTGCAAAAATCCATACAAAGCTCAGACATATTGGTTATTGATGAGGCACATAACTATCTCCATCCTAATTCCAAAAGAAGTAAAGCCATAGCACCCAAAGGTTCCAGCAATGTCATTTTATCTACAGCTACGCCTATTAATAAAAAAGTGGATGATTTGCTAAGACTAATTGAGTTATTAGATATTGATAATCTTAGTGATGTGGATCTGGACACTTACTTTGAGTTAAGAAAGAATCGAAGAAAAGGAATTGACAAAAAACACCTGGAGCAACTGAAAAGATATGTCAATCAGTTTATTGTCCGCAGGACTAAGAAGGAACTGAACAGAATGATAGATCGTGCCCCGGACCAATATAAAAACAGATTTGGACATACTTGTAGATATCCAAAAACAAATTCCATCATATATAAAACCGGAGAAACGGAATCCGATAAAGCAATAGCAAATCAAAATCTGTCATTAACTTCTCAGTTAAAAGGAGTTCATTATTTGCAAAGGCTTAATATTCCCAGCTATCTGAATACCGATGAAGAAAAAGCAAATTACATAAAACAGCGTTTTACTTCTGCAACTGCTTTGGCAGCCTACATGTTAAGGGTTAAGTTACGATCGTCACGTTGTGCCCTTTATGAATATCTATATGGGACTAAAGCCGCTAATGAAAAGTTTGAGCTAAATTCTACAAAAAACTACTCAGGTGACATTCTGGGAAAAATAAAAAAATTGAAAACTGTTGCTCCCAAATGTACCATTGACCAACGGTTACTCTCTGAAGAACATAAGTGGCTTTATAATGAAAGTTTATATCCCAGTATCTGTAATGAAGAAATCAGCATCTATGAAGAAATTGGACAATTGTCTGAAAGGCTAAGCGACATGCGAGAAAAGAGTAAAATTCAGACTCTAATAAACAGTATCAGGCATCATAAAAAAGTACTTGCTTTTGATTCAACAGTAATTACCCTGGACTACTTACACAAACTTCTTCAACAGGAGCAAGTTAAGGCAAAAACTATTGTTGCTGCCGGGCACAATACCCGAGACAGAAATCAGGTTCTGCAATTATTTGCTTTGGGAAACCAAACTGAAGAGAAGCTTATAGCTCTTTGCTCAGATGCAATGTCTGAAGGCATTAACCTTCAGGATGCCAGTTGTCTGTTGTTATTGGATATGCCTAGCGTACTAAGAATAATTGAACAGAGGATAGGTCGCCTGGAACGGATGGATTGCGAAAACAAAGAAATTACCGTTATGTGGCCGGATGATTCAGAAGAATTTTCCTTAAACGGAGATAAGCGGATGATCGATACGTTACTTCTGACCGAAGATTTAATTGGCAATAATGTGGGAATCCCTCAAGCAATTTATGAGAAGCATCTAAAAAATGGTTTTACTACTCAAAATATCATCGATGCATACAATGAATATTCAAACGAAGAATATGGATGGGAAGGAGTGAGAGACAGCACTCAGGATTTGTATAGCCTAATTGAGGGAGAGGGAGCGTTAATTGATCACCAGACTTATGATCTATATAAAGATGTTGATGCTACAGTTAAAACAGCTATCAGCTTTATTGATACCGATAAAAAGTGGAGCTTTTTTGCTTTTAGAGGCAGCACCAGTAAAAGCCCCAAATGGTTGTTAATTGATGAGAAAAATAAAGGTTACACGGATTTTTCAGATATATCAGAGAAGCTGAGACATTACCTATCTAATGGAAATATTATTCAAAGGAAATGGAAAGAGGTTGATACATCCATTACAATCAAAGAAATAATTCTCAAACTTCGAAGACAAGAAAAGGCTTTATTACCATGGAAAAAAAGAAGAGCATTACAGCAAGGTGAAAAAATACTAAAACACTATACTGCCAATGTTTTTAAATCAGGCAAGGATAAGCTTAATGCTGAAAGGCTATTGGCTTTATTTAACCCAGAAACCGAAGATGATAACTATGTAGATTTGGATCAATTTGCCAATTTATGGTTAGATATTCTGATTCCGGAACTGGATAAATTAAAAGCTGAAAAATTGAGACGAAGGAAAATTTTTACTTTAAGAGATCTGTCATATAGAAATGTAAAGCTCAACAGTGAACATCTCGTTTTGTTGTTGGAAAATTGCCAATATTCCAATACGCTGGATGAAATGGTTTCTTCTTGTATTATTGGATTAGGGAAATGAAATATTCGTGTATAAATGCACTCAGAGTACATTTTTATCCAGATAAAATCGTATTTCACCAACACTTTTATCCAGAAAAACTAATCGGTATCAACTGTAAAAAGCTCTCCCAAAAGCTTTAATTCTGCTATTAAATGGTTCGAATTTTGTACCGTAGGGTTCACCTTAAATTTTAAAAGCCTCGTAATTAGTTTTATTACGGGGTTTTTGTGTGTTCGAGCTAAAGTTCATGATTTTTCACATTAGGTATAATCACCAGGAATACAGTACCTTAATGGTTCGAGTCACTTAGGGTCTATTTATAGTCAGTTTTTAGATAACCAGACCAACTCTTCAGTTTGTTCTTTTACCTAAATCGCCATTTTTAAGCCAAATTTTATATAGAAGTAATTACAAATCATTCAGGAGTTTCATTATTCATGATTCGATGTTAACAGAAGGTTGACCAACGGTGTTCGAACCACTAGAATACAAATTTTGGGTTTATATTTTCACCCCTACATGCACTCACATAATATCCCAATCAGACTGGCTTACAGCTGCTGGTATCATTAGACGAGAGCACGATAGCATGCAAAATAACGCTATCGAAGTTCGTTTGCGCAGCTCGCGAAGACTCGCTTAATTCAAATTCCGAAACTCACTTGGCGACATCCCAACACTCTTTTTAAACATGCGGGTAAAATGTTGTGGGTATTTAAAACCCAGTTCGTAAGCTATTTCGCTTACCGGCTTTGTAATATCTAGTATCCTGTCTTTGGCAATGTTCATTACCTTTAACTGAATGTATTCCTGGGCTGACTTGCCCGTTTCTCTTTTTATTAAATCACCAAAATAATTTGCCGACAGGTGAAGTACATCTACAAAATAAGCTACCGAAGTTAAACCTGCTACTTGTGGTTTTTCGGTTTTAAAATATGTATTTAGTTCTGTTTCGAATCTTTCAAGTACCCCTTTATTCAAATGCTCGCGGGTAAGTAACTGACGGTCGTAAAAACGCATACAATAATCAAGAAACAACTGTACATTATTTACAATCAGCTTCCTGCTGTGCTTATCAATAGGCTGACTGATTTCAAACATTATTTTATCGAACAGTTCAAGTATCATTTTACGTTCCCGTTCCGAAATATGCAATGCTTCGCTAATTCAGGGAAGGCTACATATTCAGGGAAAGCTACACTCATAATAATTCCGAAACGATGAGATCGTTGCATTTCTGTAAAATCGTTCTTCAAAAACATCATTATGTTTTCCACAAGAGTATGCTGTACCAATGTAGAAGAACCTCGACTTCTTTGACGCAAATTTTAAAAAAACGCTGATTGAGTTTTTAACTCCTTCGATGTTTGTCGAAAAAATTTCATCAACTGAATTTTTATCATATTTCAGACTGGCTGCAAAATGAAAATAATCCACATTGCCACTAAAAATGCCTGATAAAATATTTTCGTGCATTGCAAAATTCTCTTCCAGCAATGCATAATTATATACTTTGAGGTTCGACAAATCTATTTCAATACCTTCGTTTATATTCGCAAGTGCATCGTTCATCCTGTCTTCCGGATCTTGTTTATTTGCACGAACCAATGCTATAACCTTATAATCTTGTTTTAAGAGGTTACAAATAAAATTTGAAGCGACATATCCATTCGCTCCGTTAATAATTACCGTCTTCATATGTTTTTTTGTTTTTTATTCTATCATTTTTCAGAGAAATATTATCAGGATTGTTGCCGCGCTTAACGGTATGCTCAAATTATCAGAACCGCGCCAGCTAATCAATTCCGCGACCATAGTTACCACAGACAGGAGCATGGCCAGCCAAAATGCTTTAAAATCGAATACTCCCCTGTGAAAATAAAGGGCTATAATGCTGATTACAAAACTTGAGAGAAGGAATGAACCACTTCCGAGCCAGGTTTTTTTTAATTTTTTCCCGAATATTTTGATCCTTCCATTATAGGTTTTAATGTTAATGCCCAGAATGGCAGCCATGGGGTCGCAAACGGCTAAAATAAGCATGGGGAGTATGTAGATAAATTTATTTTCCTGCAAATCGGCAAAAAGAAAAGTAACGTAAATTGCGATTGGCAATAAATAACTTCCTACCGATTTTCGTTCAATATCGTGTATCGATTCGAGCAGCTTACTGTGTTGGGTAATAAATAACACAATTGCAAATAAAAGCGCGAGTACCAGAACATACCAATGCGAAGGAAAAATATAAGGAAACGGTACTGTTGCCAAAACTGAAGAAAAGTGAGCAAATTTTCGCGTTACTTCTCCTGTCGGGCTAAGCCGGCGATACGTTAATTCGTTAAATATCAACAACAAACTAATTCCGATTAAATAAATAAATGATAATACAAGTAAATTCCCCATTTATAATGCCTCTTTAAATTGTCATAGATTGAACATAAGGGTAGCCAGCAGCCCAATGATCAGGTCGATAGTTGGTACGATAAAACAGAAATTTTACCGGCCCATAAATTCAATCATCTACTCCGCTTGTTGATTTTAGTTTCAATTCGACAGCTCTCTCTTAAATTCAAACTATTCATCATGAAAATCTTCGAGTATCATTATTTTATGATCATTCTGATCGCCAATAAAATAGATTTTCTCCTCCCTGGCTAACCATCCAAGTGCCATTAGAACATCCTGTCTTTGCATTGATAATTGTTTTTCAATTTCGAAGGCAGAGCTAAGCTGTACACGATCCAAAAATTGACAGATCTTATTTGCATTATTTCGTATTATTGATTTCATCATGACTTTTAGTTTAAAAATTAGAATCAAAAATTATAACGATATTATAGAGTAGTAGGAGATTAGCCTTACCGGTTAAACAGAAAATTTAAAATTTCCTGAAAACCGGTAAAGGCTTCTCTCTGTCCTTCCCCACAAATATTTAACTTATGTCATTAAGTATCTCACTTAAAAATACATTTCAGAGTAATTGCTCTTCAAAGATTCAACATACAGAGTACCATGCTTTTCTGTAAGAAGTATCTTGTTTTCTTTTAATAGCCATCCCAACGCCATGTAAATGAACTTTTCGTTATAACCGGTAAGCTCTTCTATTTCCTCAATACTTAAAGCATTTACATCTGATAACAGATTCCATATGAGGTCTGAATTAATTTTAATATCCTGTTTATACATTGTTCTATTATATTTTCATGACTTTTCGAATAAAATTCTCGTTAACTATTTTATTTCATAGCAAGAAAAAATGCAGACCACAATAATCAGTCATTCTAAAACTGCTCCGGATCTATTTCGGCAATAGCATTAAAATGCTTCAGGTAATAGATGTTAATCTTTCTGCCCACATCCACGCTCCTGTAAATACGTTCCTGTATATTAATTAACCGGATACTATCGGCAGAATTAACTATTGCTGCTGGGAGTGGCTTTTTAGTTACATATATAGCATCATACCCTTTATTTTCAAACTGTTCTATCCCGGGCCATAGATCAAACTGATTCATTCTCCGCCCCACATTCACACAGTATGTTTGGGGATTTCCATTAACATAAAAAGCCAAAGAGGATGCCATCTGGTAACTATCACTAAAGATAAAAATTGGTGATGAATCCGTTTTCTCCAGTATGTCAGTTACACTTTCGCCAAGCTTGTCCAGTCCAGCCTGTTTGCTATACATATCAATAGAAGGAGGATACAATGCTGTTAAGCCCAATTTATCAAATATCTTAGGCTGCATAACCAGAAAAACCAATAAGGCGGTAATTCCGATATAAAACATGCCTTGTTTTGTATTAAAATAATTAACGATTGAGTAAGCGATTAAAATTGGTATTGAAGAAAAGGCAAAGAATGTCCAGTTAATTTCATTTTTTTGAATTGAAAGAATCAAGAAAAATCCCCAAACAAATAGCAACGGTAACAATAAATAAGTAACCGCAGTGTGTTGTTTGCCAAGTTCCTTATTTTTCCAGCTCTTGTATAATTTAGCCAACGCAGGGAGGAAAAAAGGGGATACACAGAGCAACTGTCCACCCAGAAATTCGAAAACCCGTTCGATGGAACGTTGCCAGTTCCCATGCGATTTATAAGCGCCTGCTAAGCCAAATATATGTTTCGCTCCTACAAAATCTTGTGATACATTCCATAATAAAACCGGTAAACAAATTAAAGAAGCGATAAACAATGTGATATAAAATTCTCGCATTTTCAGCAAGTTCTTTTTTTGCGATTTCGCAATCAACAACCAAATAGGAATCCATAGTATCATCACATATTTACTGATAATTCCTAATCCTAAGGCAATCCCTGAAAATATCCAGTATTTTAATTTGTTCCGTTGAAATGCATATAGACAAAACAGCATATTGGCTGACCAAAACAACAAAAGAAGGGCATCTGTAGTAAAAACTTTATATATGTAGTTGTAGTGAGGCAATACAAAGAGAACTATTGTTGACCAGAAAGCTATTCTTTTATCCTTAAACAAATGCTTTGCCAGTAGGTAATTGATAAACGGTAATATAAATCCTACTATCAGAGAATTAATCCTGATTCCGATAACTGTATCTCCGAGCACCATTGTCGACAAATAATTCATCCAGGCAATAAGAGGCGGTTTTGAATAGTAAGACCAATCGAGATGTTTCGACCAGAGCCAGTACTGTGCCTCTTCACTATTAAGCGGCATTGGATCGTAAAGTATGTCGATAAGATGAAAAAGCAATATTGCAACATTGATTAATGAGAGAATTATAATGGGTGATTCAACTAAAATTTTCTTTTTCGTGGAATTGTTTTTATGTAAAACAACACCAGATGAATCTCTTAGTATATTGAATTTTGATTTAATCATGGCCTTCATATTTTTATTGTGAAAACCCTGAAATTGTAAACAACATATTTCAAAGTTTTTGTGAGTTAGCCTTACCGGTTAAACAGAAAATTCAAAATTTCCTGATAACCGGTTAAGGCTTCCCTCCAGTTTGTTCTCCGAACTGTTCAACTGTTATTGCTAATAGATTTCCATTTTTACTAATCCATTTTTATCTATTTACTGTTATGAAAAATATTTCAGTATAATTCCCCAGATATGATTCAACATTAAGTAAGCGAAATGGCTTCGTTAATAAATGTTCCGCAATGGTGGTTTTATGCAGATACCTATTCTGACCATAGAGATATACCGATTGTACTCCAAAAGACTTTCCCCGTATCCGTTATACCATTGCACAAACAGGTACTGATTGAATTTTGGAGCAAGCTTAAAATTGAGTTCTAACTGTGTATTAAAGCTTGTAAGTTTCTTCCGCGGATTTACGATGCCCGAAATCCACAGGCGGTCGTTCTTGCTTCGGTAATTAACTGCAAGCAGTCCGTACCCCCGGTAGTCCAGCAAGTCCGGATTATCGTCACTAACCCATCCAGCCCACACTTTTGCCTGAATACTGAAATACATGTTGTAAAACCAGGTGCCTGTAAAAACAAAATAATTCCAACTGCGCGATTTCAAGCTATCTCCTATCCCGTTAGATTCGTGTTCAAACGCTAAGATTCCAACACCTCCCAATTTGTTATTGACAACAACAGGTTTTGCCAAAGCCAGTCCCGGATTATAGTTGTTATCGGCAAAGGGATAAGATTCCTGATAAATATCCCAGAATGACTTTTGGGTGTACGTCAGCATCAAAAGAGAATTAAAAGGAAGAACTGTTTTGGTTAACCGCTGACTAATACTAATTTGAAACTTGGCATCAGCCGTATATTGGTCTATCTTTTTATTGGTGGGAACTCCAGTGGTAAAGTAATTATCTTTATACATGCCAAAACTGGGTTGTCTATCCAGAAAATCCAACAGTTGTTGCTCATCAATTTCCAGATACATCGACTTTGTAAAAACAATTCTTCCTGTATCAATTTGATTCCTCCATAATTCTTCTACTTCCTTATCTTGTGCATACAAGTTGCTAACAGAATAAATTGAAAGCATAAACAAAAAAAATATGTGAGTTTTCATTCTCATTGTACCTTGCTGATTTGCTTCTTTCGCACTGCTATTATCAATTTTTATTTAAATATGCGCCACGTTATCAAGACTGTATTACCCAGCAACACATGGTTAGTCGGAATCTCATTCGAGCTTAGGCTCCCGGAATTGCCCCCATACCAAATACCATGGCAAGCAGTGCAACGGTTTCGATGATACCCATTGCTGCAATGTACATCCCCGAACCTTGTTTAGCATCTACCGCTAAGTTTGCACAGGCAGCTGCCCCCACTTTCCCTTGCATAATTGCCGAGGCTGCGATAGCAATGCCCACAAAAAATGCCCAGATCATTTGGTTGGGATAACTGTCGGGGCTAAGGTTAGCGCCGATCATCGAATTCATAAAAATCATCCCGTAAATAACCTGGCTCAATGGCATACCGACCATTGCCAGCGCCAGCGAAGGCAGTTTTTTCTTGTCTCTGATTGATTGTTTCCAAAGCCCTAGAGCTCCCATTCCTGCAATACCGGTTCCAATTGCCGAACCTACACCTGCGATTCCGAGTGCGATGGCATGTCCGCCAAAGCCAGTAACTGTTGTTGCTAAAATTGTTGTTAAAGTCATTTTTATACTATTTTAAAGATTTTATTGTTTGTTGTCCTTCAAATTGAAGGGTTTATATTCATTTCCTGAAAATTCAACATTGGCATGGCCGGCGTATTCGAGCATGTTTAAACGCACACCATGAACCAGCACCGCCATTGCCGCCAGAATCATGTTCAAGCCGTGTCCTAAAATTAACACCAGCACGGCGCCAATTCCGGAAACCACCGTGGTAATCCCATCGCCAATGGCCATTTGGTTAAAACTTGCTGCCATTAACACGGTTGACAAACCAACCGCGTAAAGCCGGATGTACGAAATAATGTCGGAAAAACCATTAATTATACTTAGTGGCAGATTTCCTATAGATGAAAGCATGCCTTTAAAAAAGCTTGTTCCCGGTTTGGAAAACAAGGCAACGAATACTGCTCCTCCAATAAACAGCCAAACCATAAATCCAGGAGCATCTATTCCCAGTACCATTTGATTTACAATAAGGTACAAGCCCCAAATAATTGCGATCCAGCCCAATTGCGCCAGTGCCCTTACACTGTTACTAAATTTCCAGGCCACTTGTAAATGGCCAACGGTAAGGTGAACGGCACCAATCAGGAACATGATTTTTTGTATGATCAGGCTGTCGCCGCCAAAACTGGCCAGCGCGTCAATTTTTAAACTGCGCAGTACCGGCAATTCGGCAATGGCTTCGGAGCCAAAATAGGTTCCGGTGAGCACGCCCCAAAACATAATGGAAACCGAGAGTGTATAAATCAAGCTAAATTCAATGCGTTTGGTAAATTTTTTCTTCCGGTGCACTAGGAAAGTAATTAACAGGAACACGAGTCCGTAGCCGGCATCGCCCACAAGAATCCCGGTAAAAAAGGTAAAAAATACCATGAATACGCGGGAAACGTCCATTTCCTGGTAGCCCGGAACCAGTCCCATAAAATCCATTACCGGCTGAATACGTTGTGCCCATCTGGGCGTACGCACCAGGGTAGGGACTTCTTCCATTTCTTCGGGCAGCGGGTCTTCAATAATATAACCCCAGTGGCGTTCTTCCGCTGTTTCAACAAATTTATCGACATGCTCTATCGGAATAAAACCTTTCCAAAAACGCACTTGTTTATCCACCGATAAACCTTCAAACTGTATGTTCCGAACATTAAAACGTCGCAGGCGTTCTTTTAAACCTTCGTGCAAAACCTCTTTCTGTTTATGTAACTCCAGTAAAAACTCTTTGTTACTTTCCAGATCGTTATTGGTTGCTATTAATAACTCTTTTGCATTTTCAAGCTCGTTCTGTGGGAAAGGAAGTTCTTCCAAATCCAGAAGTCGTTCGTCAGCATCCCTGGTTAATAAAATAACCTGGTTTAAGTCGTTTAATTTGCCTACTACCTGGATGTCCTCACGATCAGAAATTTTCTTTAATTCTTTGTCGTCGAGCAGATAGGTTTTTATCCAGATTCCCTTTTGGTTAAGGTCTTTTATATCTTTTAGCGTAATATCTCCCCAATTCTGAAACCAAGCAATATCACTTGTTAAATTGAGTTTCATATTTTCCAGTTCCTGGCGATGGTGTTCAGCATCCAGTACCTTTTCCATGAGAAAAACCGCACCTCTTTCCAATGTCGAGTAATCGGTAATTTCATCATTTTTAGCACCGGTGTGTTCTGCATCATCGTAGCGGTCAAGAACGGAAATCGCTTGTCGCAGTTGTTTTATTCGTGCATCAACCCGTTCAATCGATTCATCTTTAGCTGCTTGTAATGGTGCAATATGTATTACTCCGAGTTCTCCCAAAGCCGTTAGTTCGGCATCAATATCAACTGCAGAGTCGGGCATAAACAGCATCAATTTCTTCATTTCTGCTATCATAGTTTGCCCTCCATTTGTTTGCTTGTTTTTACCACTTTTGCCGTTGCAATTGTCAAGCGCTCGTCGTCCTGCAACTTTTGTCCAATTTTACGGATCGCCAGTTTTGCATTCGGAATACGACGATTTTCAAAAAGTTTTACGCGTGCGCGAACATCCAGTAACTCTTCTTCCAAAAGCTCGATTTGTTCTTTCAAAACTTCTATCTCAGCAAGTAATTGCAATTGCTCCTGCATCAGTTCTATAGCATCGTCCACCCACAAAGGGGTGTCTTCGTTCATTGGCATTACATTAAAGTCAACCTTAACGAACTGCTGAACACGAACCCCGGCCACATCAATGGTTTTGGTGATAATTTTATTCACCGAAATGTATTCATTAATGTTTACCCACGAGTCGCTCATTACGGCAGTCCACGGTTCTGCTGCTTTTCTGTTTTTTTCAATCTCTTCGCGAATCTGCTCGATCCGCTCAGCGATGGTGTTTATAGTTGCCATCAACGATTTTTCCATCGCTTCAAACAAGGGCAGCATCCTTTCCGAAACCTTCAGAATTTTCTTCTGCCGGGCTCGTTCAGTTTTTGTATATTTTATTTTTATACCTGCCATTATTTCCCCTCCTTGTTTTTCCCAGGATTTACCACCGATGCCAATACTTCGGCACCTTTAACTTTGTTGAAGGAATACGATCTTTCAACCAGTTGAAGTTTTAGTTTATACACCAAAACTTCGGTTAAAGTGAATGTTTTGCCGGCCTCAATATCCTGCAGTTCTTCCCATTGCCACTGCATGATTTGCATTTCGCGCTCCAGAGGATTGCCTCTGAGAGCATTGAGCGGCAAACGTTCTGGTTTTGCCTGACGGCTTTGTGCTTTGGCCGTTCTGACTTCTGAAAGATCTTCTTTTATCGTTTCCAACAACGAGGAAATGTTTTTCACACCAACCTTAGCTTCCAATTTTTGAATATCAACCGATTGCAGCGCCTTGAAATGTCGCGAAGACAATTCGCGTTTTGCGTCATCGTTAAATTCATCAATTGTAATCGGCGGCGCCTCTCCCAAGGACAACGATGGCAAACTGGTCATAAGATAAACCATGTTTGACATATTTAATCCTCCTGATTTTTAGTAATCCTTTCAACCAAATCTTTATTCAGTAAGGAAAATAGGCCTGCCTCAATTTCTTTCGAGCTGACTACGAAGCTGATGCCTTCTTTGTCTGTAGATTTTATTTTTATTTTGGCTTTACTTGCTGAAAGTGGCTTTAATGTTACTTCTTCCTGAAGAGATTCTTTAAGAATGAAAGCTTCCATTTTGTTTAGTAACTCCGGTGGAACTTTTATCGATTTCTTTCCAGAAATAGAGTCAATAACAACTTTAAGCAGTTCTTTCAGATATTCTTCTTGCTGGAATAGAGTTTTACATTCTTTTCCAAATACCAGTTTTAAATGATTTAAAATGGCAATTTTAGTGGCTTCAATCATGTCACGCGAAGCCTGTGCAATTGCTTTTTGCGCATTCTTCTCTACTTGTGAAGCTTTTGCATCTGCCTCTTCAACAATCTTTTTACTCGTAGCTTTTGCATCAGCAATCAGTTTTTGAGCTTCTTGCTTCGCACTTTCAATTATACGTTGTTTCTCAGCTTCGCCGGCATTAACTCCTTGTTCTTTTAGTTTGGAAACAATTCCTT
>NZ_JBFHGM010000135.1:0-13400 GCF_041583095.1 Draconibacterium sp. | reverse complement strand
GTTTTCCCAAAATTGAAGTGGCCACTGTCCCCAGTATTCCGGGCTTTCAGGATGATGACTCCACATGTCGTTTGAATACATCAGTCCACAGGTTTCATCAAAACCTCGACTTTGCGGACGCGTTTCCGGCTGATCGCCACAATGCCATTTCCCAAATAGTGCGGTTTTATATCCTGCATTTTTAAATACTTCGCCAATCGTTGGGAAAGTAGTTTCCAGCCCGCGACCATTAGGGCCATGTGCCCCAAAAACCTTTGTTCGCCCAGGGTAGCAGCCCGAAATAAGTGCTGAGCGCGAAGCCGAACAAACGGCCTGAGGCACATAAAAATTCCTGAACATTATTCCTTCTTCTGCCAGCTTTGTTACGTTGGGTGTTTCAATTCGCGTTTGCCCGAACGGAGAAAAATCTGAATAACCCGAATCGTCGAGAAAAATAATTACAACATTGGGTTGTTTGGTTTCTGTTGAATTGTTGGAACACGAGTTTAGAAACAGAGCCAGTACTAACAGGCAAAGAAGTTGGTGTAAGTTCATTTTTGTAAAATTTAGTATCGGCTAAATTAGCATTAATATGATTGTAGCAAAATGACTGTTCGAAGAGTTCGCTAAGTTTTTTAAATTAGTGGAAACTTTTAGCATGAATTTTACGACACAGATCATACTTTTACTGGGCGGGCTGGCATTATTCCTGCATGGAATGAACGTAATGACCGACGGTTTAAAAGCTGCTGCCGGAAGCAAAATGAAGTCGTTCTTACAAGGAATGACACGCAACCGCTGGACTTCGCTGGTGGCAGGAACCGGAATTACTGCAGTTATACAATCATCGTCGGTAACCACCGTTTTGGCTGTTGGATTTGTTTCTGCAGGTTTAATCTCATTCCAAAGCACACTTGGTATTATTCTGGGAGCCAATGTGGGTACCACTATTACGGCGCAGATCATTGCTTTTAAAATAACAAAAGCCTCGTGGATAATGATTGCTGTGGGATTTTTGGCCGGATTTTTATTTAAAAATAAAATTGTTAAAAATGTAGGTACAATTATTCTTGGCCTTGGTTTGGTTTTTCTTGGAATGAGCGTGATGAGCGAAGCAACAGCACCGTTAAAAAGCTACGAACCTTTTTTAGACTTAATGGAAGGCCTTGATAATTACGTTTACGGCATACTAATCGGGGCGTTATTTACGGCACTGGTACAAAGTTCATCGGCAACTACCGGAATTGTAATTATTATGGCTTCGCAGGGATTAATAGCTATAGAACCGGCCATTGCCATAATTATGGGAGCTAATATCGGTACATGTGTTACAGCAATTCTATCGGCATTGGGTAAACCAAAGGCTGCAGTGCGGGTGGCAGTCTCGCACGTTCTTTTTAAGGTTCTTGGAGTTGTACTTTGGTATGCTTTTATTCCGCAATTGGCCCATTTGGTTGACGCTATTTCCCCGGGCAGTGAATCGCGGCAAGTGGCAAATGCTCATACTATTTTTAATTTGGCCAATACCTTCTTGTTTATCTGGCTGGTAACACCAATCTCAAAGTTGGTGGTTTGGCTGGTTCCAGAGAAGAAGAAAGAGGTAAGACTATTTCCTGAGCTGCACGAATTTTATCTAGAGGATGTTAGTCTTGCATTGGATTTATCGCAAAGTTCCATCGCCAAACTTGGAGAGAAAGTACTTGAAATATTAAAAGCAGGTATTCCGATGGCCTTAACCGGAAAAGAGCAGCAACTGGTTGAGTTGCGATATGAAGATGCATTTATCGATAAGGGACATGCCGAAATTTTGACATTCTTACAGAAAATACAAAGCCAGTCGATTAGTAAAAAGCAAAGCCATATTCTTGAGCGGCAGATCGAAGCTGTAAATGTATTGGAATCGGCAGCCGATTTGGTTACAACTTCCCTTGTTGAAGCTGCTGAACACCGGATTGAAAAACGATTTGAGGTAAGCAGCGACACGGTGCAGCGAATAGCAGTGGTTCATAAAATAGCGCTTGACGCCTTTTATACGGCAGTACTATTTTATAGTGAAGATGATATTTCAACAGATGATTCGCTTGCCAAAGATCAGTTTAAAAAGGAACTTCAGGATGTTCGTTTATATCTGATCGAAAGGTTGTCAGTAAGCGATGAAAACCGTATTGAGATTTACCGTTTTGAATCGGAAGTACTGGAGGGAATTAGACGAATACATGCGTTGGCAAGGCGGTTAAAAAGAAAGGCAGGATAACTTCTGTCTCCATAGTATCCTGCCTTCTCAGAGTTGTACGTGTTGCTAGTACTTATCTTTTAATCACTTTCCTGTTAAATGTTTGCGCATCGGTTTTTACAACCACAAGGTAAATGCCGGGTGACTTTTCGCTCATATCAATTGTTGTTAGTGAGGCAACGATTGATTGTTCTTCAACTTTTTTCCCAACGGTATTATAAATGGCATAAGATGCCTGATCTGTTATGTCAGATAAGCTCAAATTCAGCTGGTCGGTGGTAGGATTCGGGTATACTTTCAAATCCATTTCATAGATTGATTCGGCTGTAGCTTTAGACATCGACGACTGTAACATCGGTGCATCAAACGAAACCAGATAATCTTCAACCTCACCACCAAAATTATCGTCGCAGGCTGCCGGAGCTTTGCCAACTTTCATCGATATACGTACTCGAGCTGCCCCCGAAACATAAGCGGGAATTGCAATCGTTTCAGCAACAGAGCCTTTTTTGTTGTTTAAGGCCAGCAATGTCTCATCGGCATCATCAAAATCTCCATCGTTGTTAAAGTCAATCCATATCCTCCAAAAATTACGGCTTGAAGAATTATTTGGTACCAAATTAACGGCGTACGAACCACCTGCATTCAGCGTAAATGGGTTGGTGTCGAGCGAATAACCATCGCCATAGCTGTTAATTGCCAGGGCATTGCCAATAGTAACGTTTTGAATGTAATCAGAGGTGCTACTGATTAAAGCAGGTTCGCAGTATACGGATGGAGTAGGGGGTGGAGTTCCATCGTTTTCATTAACGCCAATGTAATTTGTAAGTGTTATTTCCGAAGAAGTAAAACCTGTTTTGTATGCAATAAGCGTAACATTGTATGTTCCTCCGGTTGCATAACTAACCGTTGGATTAGGCTCTGTACTTGCTGATGGCGTACCACCCGGGAAATACCACTGATAACTGGTTGGTTCGTTCTCAGATAAATTTGAGAACTGAACAGATTGGCCGGCAACAATAGTTGTTGAGCTGGCATTAAATGCAGCAACAGGAGGCGCAGGTGCCGGTTCTGCAATTACAATGGTGTAATCTTCCACCTCACCAGGTCCTGTAAAATCGCAAGCCGTTGGGCTGCCGGTTCCCATTGCAATCCTCATACGTGTAGTCATATTCGTTTGCGGGATAGAAATTGTTCCGCTAACCGATGACTTGGATTTTGATGATGTAAAGACCTTTTCATCTTCCGAAAAATTCATGTCTGAATTAAAATCAATCCAAATGCCCCAATATTCAAAACTGCTTCTTCCGCCAAATCCCGGAACGAGTGTAAAATCGATATTCGTTCCGGCAATAAAATTGAAGTTCACCGCTGAGTTGTCAGCATATCCATCAGAACCTGAAGTAAAGCTATTTTCGCTCATGTGTACTTCGGCAATCCATTCATCTGTTGCAACCGGTGTTGGAATACAGTAAGCAGGATCGGGTTTAGCTTCAACCGTAATGTAATTTTCAACGGTTTTTGTATGATTACCGGCTGCGTTAGTAACGGTAAGTGAAACTTTATAACTATTAGGCGAGCTATAAGTTACTTTCGGATTTTTTTCGGTCGATGTTGATGGATTACCACCTTCGAACACCCATTTCCACGATGCCGGTGTATTTTTCGACTTATCAGCGAAAGATATTTCTCCACCTTCTATGATCGCTGTGTTATCTGCAGTAAAATCTGCGATTGGCGCTTCGAGCGTATCCTGAACGGTAATAAAAGCACTCTTTGATATGGTATTCGATCCTCCATCGTTAGTTGCCACAAGGGTAACATTGTATACACCAGGAGTAGCATAAACAACCGTTGGATTTTGATTGACAGATGAAGCTGGTGAGCCTCCTTCAAATGTCCAGTTCCATGAGGTTGGTGTATTGGCAGACTGGTCGGTAAACGTCACTGATTGTCCTTCAGCAATGATAGTGTTGTTTGCTGTAAATGCAGCCACAGGAGCTTCAACGGTATCAATTACCTGGATGTAATTTGTAATTGTTTTAGTATTAGTACCTCCTGAATTGGTTACTGTTAGCGTAACATCATATGTTCCGGGAGTACTGTAAACTACTTTAGGATTTTGATCTTCAGAGGCTGAAGGAGTACCGCCTTCAAAAGTCCAGCTCCAGGCTGTTGGTTGGTTAGTGGTTAAATCAGTAAAAGAGACTTGAGAACCTTCGTTTATAGTAGCAGGGGTAGCCGAAAAACTGGCAACAGGAGCAGAAACAGGTTCCTTAACAGTAATGTAAGCAGTTTCAGTTTTTGTATCCGTTCCATCGGCGTTGCTAACCGTAAGGCTAACACTGAATGTACCTGTTGTATTATAGCTTACAGTTGGGTTTTTCTCGGTAGATGTTGATGGTGTTGCTCCGTTGAAAGTCCAGCTCCACGATGTTGGAGTATTTGTTGAAAGGTCGGTAAAACTAACACTTTGTCCTTTATTTATTGTGGTGGTGGTAGATGTAAAGTTGGCTACAGGTGCGGGTGTGCCATTTATTGGCATGCAGTATCCGTATTCATCCAGTGGCCCTTTTGTTGGATCTGAGTCATCGCCATCAGCTAAATCAGGACATGGCGGACAATTGGCAGGTTTTTCTCCTAATCCCCACCAGTAGTAGCCATCGCCGTCGTTGTCGGTGCACACTACTTCGTATGTTTGAACTTCACTAATTATCGGAGTATTAATTGCATGAGTCCAGTGAATGTTTGTTAAAGGTGTTTCAACAAATACATAACCGGCATCACCAAAATAGGGACCCCAACTATTTTTAAATATCCACACAACTTTTCCGATCAATGGATCACCTGCTGCAACAATCGTCCAATATCTTGCAAGTGTTAAATCTCTGTAATATAAGGTATCACCTTCTTGTACAATTTTATAACCTACCAGAACCATTGCATGACTCCAATCAGCAAGTCCACCACTCAACGGCCCTCTTTCTATCAGCATTTTCTTTAAGTCATCCTCGGTACTTGTCCATTCATTAAAATCAGTTCTTCCGCTAATTTTTATTAATTGCGAAGGATTACTCCCTTTTGCACTACAGTCAAGATCTGCTTTTGCATATGGAAACGTGGCTTCATCAACAACTCCTGTGTTTTTGATGTAATCCAGGGCGTATTTTGGGTATCCGCCTGCACACGATCCTCCACCACTGCATGAAATGACATCCTGTTCAGATAAGTCCAGATTAATTTGTTGATTGAAAAACACATTAACCATTGCCTCGGTTGCTCCTGTGGATGCAAAAGCCCAGCATGATCCACATGAACTCTGATTGGTTATTGGTGATATCCAGTTCTTTCCATGACGATCACGCCAATCCCATTCATCGACGTATGGACTTGAAATAGTAGCTGATTTTTCGATGATACCCGAAGTACTGGTTGTTTCAGTTGAAATTACGCCACCCGCATAAAACTCGAATCCGCCAGGGAAGGTTCCTTGACCGTATAGCTTTTTGCGTTCTCCGTAACTTAATTGCGAAACACTGGTTTCACCTGCTACCCAATTTTGGCCTTTGGCCTTAAGGTTTTTGTTCAGCTGCTCAATTTTTTCTTTATTCTGAGCCAAACGTTTTTCCTTTTTTTGCTTATTGTAATCTGAAATTACATCTCCTTTTGACGAATAGGAGAGACTTTTTAATGAAATAAAGGCATTGTTCATCTCTATGCTTATTGCATAAGGAACAACACCATCCAATAAGGCTGTTTCTTCGGCATAATCGTTAAACGAAACATGATTTGTTCCGTTTAAGTTGGGATAACTCTCTAACAGCAGGTGCTCATTAAAATCCTGGTCGAGCAGTACCAAACGTACCCAGCCATCGGCCGAAGAAAAATCAATATCGGCACTGGCGGCCAGGCCATAGATCTTTTTACCCTCTTTTTTAAACGGCTTAATCTCAGTAGATTTTGAGAACGATTCATCAATTGTTATTAACTGATGATCTTTACTTTCTAATTTAAAATGCGGGTTTTGGGCAAACGTACTTTTTCCAATTAATGCTATAAATAGCATTAGCAACACTAACTCTGGTTTTCTCATTTTTGTTTTAATCTAGTGGTCCATACTTCTCCTATATCGATTAATATCGATCTCATAAAGCACCATAAAAATTCTAATGGATAGAATCCTTATCACAACTTAATTTCACGTATTAGACTTTTTTGATCCTTCCTTAAAAAATAAATTCTTGGAAACAAAAGCGTCTTTAATCAGTTCTCTTTAAAAAGGTTTGCGGTGTAAATCTAAATTGCTGATTATTAATATGCAATAGATTTTTTAATCACGTCGTTATTTAGAAAAATTCTTTGATGTTAATATCATCTCAAACTCCCAGTGTTTTCTATACGTTCAGCCTTTTG
This sequence comes from Draconibacterium sp., assembly GCF_041583095.1. NCBI lineage: Bacteria > Pseudomonadati > Bacteroidota > Bacteroidia > Marinilabiliales > Prolixibacteraceae > Draconibacterium > Draconibacterium sp. The sequence continues at coordinate 6,775 of NZ_JBFHGM010000135.1, read as the reverse complement.
AAAGCAGAACAAAAAAAACATAAAAAAAGCAGAATGCACTCTTGTAAGTATCTGGCATCGTGAACATTCGGATATTTATGTAAAGTTTTTTTGCTTAAAACAGCCAGCAAGATGAACACTTTTCCTCAGTTTTTATCCTACGCTGTTGTAAGAAGAAAAGCACAAACTGTTATATTTTTTAACTCGCTTATCTTCAGTATTCTGCAGCTTTTCTGAAAACTTTTCGTTTTGACGGTTGTAATGAACTCGTTGGTACGAATAAATAAGAGGCTATCGGTCACCGAACTATTTAATCGTACAAAAGCAATATTTTGCATAAATCCGGGCTTTTAAAAAGTATTGATGAGTTTTACGTTAAAAAATAATGTGTGGTATTTAAAATCTTATGCGGTGGAGCTGATGAATAACCCGAATAAGTAGAGAGAAGACTCGGCATAAATCGAATAATAAGCGTTACGCAAAAGCCCCTGACCAAACTTAGCAGCTGTTTTTCCTCCTTAAGTAATCAGCTGTAAGGCTGCAGGCGAGGCGACTAGCTATTACTCTTAGCTCACTATCTCATTCACTCAATCAATCATATAACTGATTAATGCATTGGATTATAACATTGTTTTTCGTAACTTTTCCGAACCAAAAACGACACAATTGCATTTTGCAAATTTCACATATGCCCATTCAACGAGTTTTTACCTGCCATTGGCGATTAAAAACTGCAAAATGATACCTTATATTTTTAGGTATTTGCAGTTACCCGATCGTGTATATGATCAAAGAGTTGGTTATGTACAGTTAAACGACAATATATTTGGTCTGATATGGACCAATTTAATTGCAAACGATGTACAATTTGTAAAAATATGCCCTCCTATAATTGTAAGCAATAAACAATTGAAACAAATATACCCTCCGATAAGTGCAAACCTTAAGGAATTTATTCAAATAGTGCAACCGATAAGTGCAAATGATGACATATTTAATCAATTATTCCTCGTTTTGTACATACTGAAAGTATTAATAGAAAAGGGATATGACCTTGTTTTTCTAAAAAATACAACATGGTTTACCAAAAAATCCTTCGGAACTACAATTAATAATTTTATTCATTCTCCCGGAATGTTCCACAAATGGAATAACCCCCGGGACTTAAAAACTAAAGATTATGCCTTTTAGACAATTTCCTGCTTCAGTAAATGGTAGGATCAGTGTGCTGGAAAAAACCAGTGAAAAAGCAAACAGTACGTCCGGTGAACAATGGGCAATAAGTACTGAAACACAAACCACCTTAACGAACCTTTATCCTGCTTTCCGGCAGGAAATAGGGGAGCGGCAAGAGCAGTTTGCCAAACAAGCTGAGGCTACTGAAAATGAGAATGCACAACAACAGGTACTGCGCCGGATTGTTTCGCACTTTATCAGAGTGTTTAATATGGGTGTTGAACGAGGACAGTTTGGTGCTCCTGATCGGTTATATTATGGCCTGGATGCCAGCCAAAGCGACTTGCCCCGCCTTGTTACTGAACAGGAAATAGTAACATGGGCGCGCAACCTGATAGATGGAGAGCAGAAACGCACGCAACAGCGTGATCCCGATGCACCGGTTGCGGTAGTAGCCATGAGTAATCCGTCGGCGACCGAGGTAGAGACCGAGCTTAACAAGTACGTTGAGCTGAGTAATGCGCAGTCGGCCGAGAAGCAGGCTTTTGACGCCGAAAACAAAGATGTGCTGGATATGCTACCCGAAATCGACGAGCTGATACGTGATATTTACGACGAGGTAGAATTTTATTACCGCAAGGAAACACCAGCCAACCGCCGTAAACTGGCGCGCCAATGGGGAGTGGTTTATGTATCGAGGCCGGGCGAAAAATCCGAAGAAGAGGTGGTAGATGAATGATTCCACTGCTTCTGAAAACTGTAATGTTAACAAATGAGCGTGTGGTATTATTGACTCACCCTGATTGCGTCTGCGACACAATCGTCCCTTCTCTGCGCGCAGAGAGGGAATGAGGGAGAGTAAAAACCCAACTCGTTTTCAAAAGGCTGTTCCGGAGGGCAGCCTTTTGTTTTTGGTCTCAGTTTATGTTTTATGCAATTAGTTTAACCTTACACCTTTTATTTCCCTGCCTTTAGCTACCCTTTATACACATCTTTTTCTGATTTAAATTTCGTCCGGGAGTACCAATTAGCTTCGATCATTTTCTTTCGCCTGACGATTCAAATCATATCATCATGACCCGGAGCGACGTAATTCGTTGAATTACTTTGCCCCGGGGTTAATGGGAAGTATTAACAAAGGCGCAAAGAGAAAAGTCAATTGAAAATGAAACCTGGCATGCGCCTCAGTTAGAATTCCTTTTACAGAAATTATTAATAAAATAGTTGTGAATAAAGGGTAGTTTCGGGAATGAAGGGACAGGAAAGAGGTTAATGAAAGCATCGAATAATTACTTTCCGGTACTATTGAATTGCTCTGATTGTTCTATAGCTGGACGATATAATCGGCTAGTGCTTACTACTACTTTGCTTATGATTTTTGTAAAAACAATTTCAAAACCCTCGTTAGATTGGAATTGTATATAAGTAGAAATAAATTTCTCAATGTATGTGCAGTCATCTTGTAAGAATAATGATGCGATAATACTATACAAAAATAAAAAGATTAATAGGTATTTTAATGCGTAATTTTCCACAAATTTTATCCGGAAAATTACGGATTGACTTGTTACGTATAAATTGTTATATTGTATTCGCTATTAATATAGTTACAAACTCCTCCGCGCAATCAGGCAATGGTTGAATTATTTTTAAATGTAATTGGTTATTAACCAATTCTGGGTGTGTAATGATAAAAAATGGGGGGATTATGTGCTATATTGCCATATTGGAAAACTATTCGCTTTTTTGTTCCGGCATAAAGTCGGTACTTGAAGAATCAAAGGAGTGCACAATCGTGTTCGAGGCCAAGACCATCAACGATTTTATAAAAAAGATGAACGATGAAAAACCAGATGTGATCATCGTCGATATCATACATTGCCATGATGAAGGAATAAGTACCATTAAAAAGATCAGGCGGAAAACATCGCGCACACCAATTCTCTTAGTTTTAAGCTCCGATTACTCCAGCTTTTTCGAAGATTACATTAGCCTGGGAATAAACGGTTTTGTTTTTAACGATGCGGGTAGCAATGCACTTATAAATGCTGTTAAAGCCTTAAAAAATGGGGAAGATTATTTTCATCCGCGGGTATGGCAGCTGCTGAAAAAATATTTACAAAGTAAAAAGATTACTATTACGCACGAGGAGAAAAAAATACTGACCAGCAGAGAGTTAAATATATTAAAACTATTCTGCAAGGGGTATACCTATAAAGAGATTGGAGCAAAACTAAATATTAGCCCGCGTACCGTAGAAACACACAAAAAGAATATACAGACAAAAATCAGTGCCAGATCTACGGCGGAAATGGTGGAATTTGCGTATCAAAATAACCTGCATTAAGCCCTGTTTTTACCCCAAAATAATACTTGAAAATTTCCGTAAAATTCCCGATTGAATTCAATTATATCTTGTGGTAACTTGTATACGCAATTCCAAAAGAGTTGTAATGAATAATAAATAAGGGTAGAAATTGCATCTTACCCCAGATGTAATCTCGAAAAATCATGACAAGTACGTTTGGACGCATAGAAGTTTAGAACTTCTCCATTTGAAGATGAAGGTAATTGAGTAAAACAGAGACTAAAACAAACTTGGTTTACAAAATTATTTTCTAACTCTTCAAAATTACATGTATGAAACAAAATTACGTAGAACCTTCGAGAACAAATTTCTCGTTGTCGTATTTAAAAAAATGGCTGTTCCGATGTTGGTGCAGCGGTGTAATGATATTGCTGTTAGCCGTATTTATGGCTCCAAACAGCTATGGTCAAATCTCTGAAGGAGCTGGCGTTATAGGCGGTTTTGGTGTTGACGGAGATGTCTCTGCCAACTGGCAGCATCGCGGTCCAGATCAGAGCTATGGTATTTATGATGACTGGTTTTTATTTCCTGATACTGTCCCAGGTGGTGGTACTGGTGTTTTATGGGATGAAGGCGATGCTACTGATTCTTGGAGTTTAGCTATTATTCTTGGTTTGGTTGAATCCCGTGAAGCTTTCGAACTTCGTATGAAAGGTGAAAAAGGTGACACGGTCTACACCAATGGTATACCCTATAAATGGTTAGACGGTGTTTACGGAAGAGATCATATTACCGCCGGAGGAACAAAGGATGGTACTGTATTTACCGGTACCAAGGATAAAAACGGTGATAACCCGGAAACCTGGAATGTTGGTATTGGAGATACGCCACAGAAAAATGACATAGTGGATGCCATGGGATATTTAAGACAGGATGTGAATGTTGATGCTGACGGACATAAACATTTATGGGCTTTTGGTGCAGCTTCCACAAGATCTGCTGATGGTACTTCTCACATCGATTTTGAATTTTTCAGAGAGGATGTTGAGTATATAAATGGTATGTATACAACAACCGGAAGCGATGCGGGACATACCGGCTGGCGTTTCGATGAATTTGGAGAACCGATTGCAGGAGGTCGGGGTGATATCATTGTTTCTGTCGATCTGGAAAGTGGTGGAGAGCATCCTGCATACAGTATTCGTGTTTGGATGATGGAAAATATTGTATTAAACGGTATCGGAGGCACTCCATTCAACAATCTGCCTAATATTCCATTCGAATTAACAGGTGTATATAATAAAGGATTAGATGCAGGCGTTTGGTGTTATGCCGAAATTCGCCCAAGATCCGATTTTGATGGGGATTATGATTATATGTATGCTTCTGTTGATTCACTTGATGTTCCTGCTGCCCCGTGGGGTACTCTGGAAGGACCCCAGGCTGATACTGCCGGTGAATTTATTCCATACCAGTTTACTGAGATTGGTATTAATATGACTGCTTTCGGTTTAGATGCTCTGGAAGCAAATAGTGATCCATGTAAGCAAGTACTGGGTACTTTATTTGTAAAAACCCGTTCATCGGGTGAGTTTACTGCTGAGTTAAAAGATTTTGCAGGACCTTACCGTTTTGGCTTCTCTACCCAGGTTGAGCTTATTGCAGAAGATATAAGAACTTGTGTTAGCCCGGATGCCACAAACGTTGTGGATTTAACACAAACCGTGGTAAGTTTTATTACTGATGAAAGTAAAGCAGACGACTATAAATTTTATGAATCGGAAAGCGATGCATTATCCGGAACTAATCCATTACCACCTGATACATTAACTCACTATGAGTTTACCGGTGATAGTGTTGTAGTTTGGGTAAGTGCTGAGAGTCTGGATGCAGAAGGATGTTTTGGTGCAGATTCATTCGTTGTAAGGTTGTATGATAATCCTGTATGTAATGTAACAACTACTGATGAAACGTATAGTGGTGCTGCAAATGGAACCGCAAAAGTTACCGTTACAGGAGAAAATGGACCATTTACTTATAATTGGGTCGCCAGTCAGGGAGGAACTATTGGCGGAGGACAAGGCACGGACAGTATCTATGGACTAAGCGATGGAAGATATGATGTATATATTACAGATGCAGCAGGTTGTGAAACGGATTGTTACGGAATAGTTGATTTTATAGCTTCACCACCTACCTGTTCAGTCGAAACTGTGGGTAATGAATGTTTCGGTGATTCGAGCGGTTATGCGGTTGCGATTGTTACACCTGCGGAAGGAGGACCATTCTTACCATATACCTATTATTGGTATGAAGGGACTGGTCTTACAGCAACATTTATCGATTCAACCGTAACAAACGAATTAACTGATACATTATTTAATTTGAAAGCCGGAGTTTATACGGTTCAAATTAAAAATGGTATTGATCCGAATACAACGGAGTGTGGTGGAGAAGTTACTGAGCCTGATTTCAATCCGGTAGCAGTTGTTTGTTCTGACATTACACTGGAATCTTGTTTAGACGAAAGTACGATTTCAACTCATTTAAGCAATTGGTTGGATACTGCCTTTACAGTAGATCCAGGTACAGAACCAATGGATACAATTTATAAAGTTGACGATGTTGTTTATGACTTGGCTTCTATAAAGGCTATGCCACTCGATGAATGCGGTGATACGCTGACTGTAAGGATGATTGTGACCGATTATTGTGGATTGGCTGATAGTTGTGATGCCAAAATTACAATTCCGGCAGATATGACAGCACCTGTACTTGACGATCCTACACCATGGGATGCTACAGAATGTAATGTAGCATGGCCAACAACTGTATCAGTAGGCTGGACAGATGTTTGTGGTGCAATGGATGGACAAACCAGCGGTACTGTTGACGGTGTAATGGTTGATGAAGGCTGGGTAGATGATTGTACCCAATACCGTGATTACACCTTTGATTTGACTGATGACTGCGGAAATGCAGCAGATCAGAAGACCTTGCGTATCACCCGTCACTATGATATGACAGCACCGGTACTTGACGATCCTACACCATGGGATGCTACAGAATGTAATGTAGCATGGCCAACAACTGTATCAGTAGGCTGGACAGATGTTTGTGGTGCAATGGATGGACAAACCAGCGGAACTGTTGACGGAGTAATGGTTGATGAAGGCTGGGTAGATGCTTGTACCCAATACCGTGATTACACCTTCGATCTGACTGATGACTGCGGAAATGCAGCAGATCAGAAGACCTTGCGTATCACCCGTCACTATGATATGACAGCACCGGTACTTGACGATCCAACAC
>NZ_JBFHGM010000134.1:0-13460 GCF_041583095.1 Draconibacterium sp. | reverse complement strand
TCCTTAGTTGGTTGCAAAATCTTGGTTTTAACTTTCCGTGATTGGGGCAAAATGTACTTTAGCTGTCTAATCTCTTTTATTTGGTCGATTGCTTTCTCTGGGGACAAATCAATGCTATTCTTTTTTAACAAGCGTTCGAGTTCTTTGTATATGGCATAGGCAGAGAAGCAGATGCAAATATGTGTTTCAATCCTGTTTCTTATGCGGTGGTATATTGGGCGTATCCTTAAATCTGTTTTTGATATTCGGAATGCTTTTTCAACTTGCCATAATTGACTGTAATTCCCAATAACCTTGTTCTTTGGCAGGCTCGTATTTGTAACGTAGCCTTTTAACCCATCCCACACACTATCTGCTTCGTATTTCTTATAATCAATGGTAATGTCTACATCTCCTGATAATTTCAGGTATTTATTGTAACCCCGGTTATTTATGTGTTCTTTGGATAATTTGCCACTTCTTACTTTCTTCTCAAGCCGTTTTAACCCTTTTTCGCGGTTCTTCTTGTCGTTGTGTGCCCTCTTGGACGAAAAGCTAACTATCAACCTGCCATTCTTGTATTTCAGTTCCTTTGGTTTGTCTTGCTCAATATCAAGGGCAATTACTTTTTCTTTTATTATCCCTGTTTCATTTTTAAGCCGTCCACCAAGTATGTACTCCTATTTATTTTCCCGTAGTGCGTTAATATTCTTTTGCGATAACAGGGCAGCATCCGCCACTATTATCGGTTTGGCAATATCAAACTTCTTTTGAAAAGATTCGAGTATTGGTATTAATGTTTTTGTTTCCGAAGTATTGCCTTCAAATATTTGATAGCCGATTGGGTAACCATGGCTGCTGACCAGTAGCCCAATCATTATTTGTGGCTGCTGGTGTTTGCCGTCTTTTGAAAAACCAGGGATACGATAATCGTCTTCCTCTGAGGCTTCAAAATACAAGGTCGTCATATCATAAAATACAACACCTATCTTCCCATTTAACAATTTTTTGGTGTGCTCAAATAATATTCGCTCGATGCTTGGCTTTAGTTCAGCGTTCAATTCATCTAAAAAACGGTAGATGGAGTAAACACTGACATCAGTATTCAGGTGTTGTTTAAAATAAGCGACAGTTTTTAATTTACTTCCAGGATAGACCAAACGGCATAAAACCAGGTTTCTAAAATAACTGCATGACCCACCAGGTGGAAAACCAATTTTTTCATAAATCTTTCCAAGAATTAATTCGGAACCAATTATTTGCAAATGGTCATTTGCTATGCCATTTACAAAGTTATCAACCAAATCATCATGCTCAACAAAAAGCGATTGCATTCCTTGAAGCTGCTCAATCTCAGTCTTTGCAAGCAAAAGCAATAGTTCTTCTTCTCGTTTGGTTTTTGCAATCCCTACCGTTTTAAATACCTTATTAGAACGGTTAACCTTTTGCACAATTTGGATGCTGACCGAACCGCTTCGATTTTTGTTTTTTCGGATAAACATACCCTAAAAATAGCTCCGCATGACCCAAATTGCAAATTTTAAACTCGTATGTTGCTGATATTCAATAGTGCTTTTTAAGAGCGTTCACGTCGCGCACAAAACAGGAAGATTATTTGAGAGTCACAAACATCCAAAAAACAGCGATGCCCTCACTCAAACTCAGAGTAAGGGCATCACACCTCTATTCATATTGCTTAAACAAACTTTTCGCGTTTCTGTAAATTAAAAAGGCCGTACAGAACAAACACCAAAGTGGCGATCGCCATAAAAATCCGGTTCTTCCGGATTATTCCTATCCAGATCACTTCGTTCAGGTTATTTGGTATTTCAAACGGGTTCAGAAAAACATCCCACTGCGTACCCTGCATTAAATCTTCGCGCAATATCAGCAGTGCCACACCAATTAAAACCATGGTTACCGCTGTTCCGTTTCCGTTTTTTACAATCGTAGAGAACATAAATGCCATCGATCCTAAAAAGATAATCGGGTACATTAACTGGTACGACATTTCCAGCAGGTTAATTTTGTACAGAAGTACCGAAGCCAGGGCCGAAAACAGAAAGATAATAACAAATACCAGCGTATAGATCATTACCAAACGCACCAGCCAAACTTTATAACGGTAATTCGGAATTCCGAAAAGTATTTCCAGCATCCGCGAATCATCGTCGTTTTGTATACCAAAAACCGAGGGATAGAAAATGAGCAAAATGCCTGGAAATATCAGTAAGCTATACACCATTTCTTCCGACATGGAGCCCCCGTTATATACCGTTTGTATGGCAAAAAATAAAAAGAACCCAAGTGCTGCTATTAAAAACCATATAAAGCGGTTGGCAAAAATGATTCGTAAATTATACCGTATCATTTTAATTAAAATATACAGCCTGTTTTTTATATCGAATTGTCTTTCCATAATTCCTTAAACAAAGTCTTTTAACAAACACAAATAAGCATCCTCAAGGTTTGGCAATACATTAACCGCGTCGGGTGCAGGCTTTTCTTTTGCCAGGCAACGCATCTTAATATTTTCGCCATCGCGCATGTGGTGAACAATCATTTGTTTATTGGCCATATTATCGAATTCCTTAGCCGGAACCGAGAACTGCCAAACAAAATTATTACCCATATTCACCATATCGTTTGGTGTTCCGAAATATTTCAGGTTACCGCGGTTAATTACGGCTACCTGGTTACACGAGCTTGAAATATCCTCGATAATGTGTGTCGAGAAAATTACGATCCGCTCGCGGCTCAGCTCTACCAGCAGGTTACGGAAACGAATACGTTCGCGCGGGTCGAGACCGGCGGTAGGTTCGTCAACCACCAAAATACGTGGCAGGTTCAGCAGAATTTGTGCAATACCAATCCGTTGTTTCATACCGCCCGAGAATGCACCGATTTTATCTGTACGGCGCTCCCACATATGAACACTTTTTAGTACATATTCCAAACGGTCTTCGCGTGTTTTGGTGTCTTTTATACCTTTCAGAATGGCCTGATAATCGAGAAATTCCCAGGCCGACATATTTTCGTAGGTACCAAAAGCCTGTGGTAAATAACCGATCAAACCCTGCAATTCTTCGCGGTATTTTTGGGTATCCATTCCGTTAATCCAGATTTTTCCGTAACTCTGCTCGAGCACACCGGTAATAATCCGCATCATAGTTGATTTACCCGCACCGTTTGGTCCAAGTAATCCAAACATACCCGTTTTAATCTCCAGCGAAACACCGTTTAATGCACGGAAAGGTTTTTTGCGTTTTCCAATAACCGGAATTTGGCGAACCATGTTAAAGTATCCACGGCGCAGAACACCAAAACGCCCTTCAATACGCGCAATATTTACGTCTTTGTTATGGATGTATTCTGCTGTTGCATAGAAAATCAGCAAAATATACCAGATAATCGCAAGGAAAATCACCATGCCCAGGTTATCCCAGTCTTTGTAGAAATAGAGCAGGAAAACAAGCGGCACGATCCAGAACAATATGTTATAGATCCACTTATTCAGTTTAAGATAAAAAGCTTTACCTGTTGCTTCGTGTTTATTTATCAGCACCTGGTTTAGCGGCACCCTTAATAAGAAAAGGAAGAAGAAAACACCGTGCGACAACACCCACATCCACAAATGGCTTTCGATGTAGAAAAAGGTAAAATACGCCACAAAAACAAACAGCGGTATCTGCCAAACGAGGTCTGAAAAATCGCGGAAATGCTTATAATCTTTCGTTAATCCGGCACGCTCGCGAATTCTTAATCCCGATTTCCACTCGCGTACAAATCGCGAATCGCGGTCGTAAATTTTTACCAGCCTTCTTACTTTAATTCTTATCGGCTCGTTTTCATCCACAACTTTCTCGCTGGCCTGGCGCAAACTGGTCATTGTAAAAGCTACAACCCCCGGCACCAAAATAACCAACAGAATAAAATCGAGCAGTTGCCATACAAAGCTATCCACACGCAGGTAAATAAGAACAGCTCCAAGGATAAACACCGTCAACATTCCCAGTTTTAAGCCAAGATGTAACGATTTAATCCAGTCGAGTGCATTTTCCATTCCGGCGTATAATGTTGGAATGAAAACCAATGTAAGTATTGTACTTAATGCCAAACCGCCAATTACAGTAATGGCAAACGGAGCGCCAATAGCACCAACGTATTCGGCCTGCCCCATTGCCAGCGGGAATAATGCTACAATGGTAGTAATGGCAGTAATTAAAATCGGGCGAACACGCGAAAGACCGGCAGCCATTAAGGCACGCGATTTTCGGAAGCCCCGTTTTCGGAGAATGTTGGTATAATCAATAAGTATAATTCCGTTGTTCACCACCACTCCAATCAGGATAATAAAGCCCATTAAAGTGTTGGCGTTAAACAGGCTGTTTCCGGTAAAAATCAGAGCCAGGAATGATCCGATAGCCGCAAGCGGAATAGAGAAAATCAGCACAAACGGTGTTGATACCGATTCGAAAACCGATGCCAGAATCATTAAAATAAGAATGAATGCAGCAGCAATCAGAAACTTAAATTCGGCATATTGGTCTTCTTCGTGAATTACCTCAACCGCAACTCCGGAAGGTAGTTTATACGCACCAATTATTTCGTCAATCTCCAACCGGTAAGCCTCCAGCAGATCTTTCGATTCGGTGGCCTCATCAACAAAACTGTAAGTTAATTCAATCTGTTTTTCCTGATTTACACGGGTAATGCTGGCCATTCCTTCGGCATACACCATATCGGCCAGTTCATCCATATCATAGGTTGCACCCTGGTTATTGCTTACCTGCAGACGGCGAAGATCTTCAATACCTTTTTCAATCTCCTCTTCTTCAACACCATCGGGTAATTTTTCTTTAATTACAATTTCGTATTCTTCAGTACCCTGTTTAAAATTCACACCCGAGGTGAACTGGCTTGTAAATGTTCCCAGCTCCGAAGTTATATTCTGAAGTGTAATTCCATATTCGGTCAGCAGCATCTGGTTGAAATACATATGTACTTCAGGCCGGTTGTTCGCCACACTGATATTTGCCCGACGAATCGTTTCAAGGTCTTCGATGTAGTACAGCAAGTCTTCAGCCACACCTTTCATTACCTCAAAGTTTTCGCCTTTTATCACCACGCGTTCCTGGTTCGAGCCAATTCCCATAAATTGCTGGAATCCTTGCGTGCCTGAACGGCCACCGCCGCCACCACCACGGAAACGCGCACTCGACGTAGGTGCATCAAGGCCAACCTCTCCCTGCGAAACATTACGAAGACGATCTTCAACATCTTTTTTAATTTCCTCAATACTACGGTCATCAATATCTTTGTAATCTTCACGAAGAATGAATGTCAGAATCGCCTCCTCGGCCTCGATATTGGCAGACAGGTCCTGCTTTTCAGCAACATCTTCCAGCCTGCTTTCCACATCGGCAACAACTTTGTCGGTTGCTTCCAGTGTTGTACCGGTTGGCATGGTAACGTAAATATTGAATTGCTCCTCTTCCACCTCCTGAAGGTTGGTAACACTAACTGCCAACACTATAAATACGGTTAAAAAGAAGAATACCAATGCACCGATAATCGTACGCGCAGGAACACGCATACTGGCTTTCAGCAGCAGAATATAAATTTGAATAATTCGGTTATTGGTGGTTACTTTTTCGTAAAACACATTGTGTTGGCGCTTTTTGCGCAACAGCAAGTGAGCCGCCATTGGAATGAGCAGCAAGGCCACAAATAACGAAACTATAAGCGTTGAAATAATGGAAACGCCCACGTGGTTACCCAGCAGTTTTACCATGTAATCGGCCGAGAAAACAAAGGGTAAAAATACGGTAACAGTTGTAAGTGTAGCCGCTACAATCGAACGCCAAACCTCTTTTGTTCCCTGCGTTACCGATTGCTCGGGGCTCATTTTATACCCCGAGAGCCGGTATATATTTTCGAGCACAACAATACTATTGTCGAGCAGCATTCCGATGGCCAAAACCAGACCAACCAGCGTTAAACTGTTCAGCGAAATATTAAAAGCGTAAAACAGGTTGAATGCGGTAAATACCGAAATTGGAATGGCCAGTGCAATAAATGAAACAATGCGCAGGTTTTTCAGGAACATCCAAAGTACAAAAATGGCCAGCAAACCTCCAACCAGCGCCAGATCAATAATCTGATCGATGTTTTTCTCCATGGTTTCGGCCAGGTTGGTCTGAACCACGATTTGTACATCTTTGGCAGCCAATTTTCTGTTTAATTCCGCAATTTCGGCCTGTACGTTATGCGACAGTTCGATAAGGTTGGCCTGCGAATCGCTCACCAGGCTCATCGAAACCGCATCCAATCCGTTTATACGACTAATTGATGTTTCTTCTTTTACGCCAAAAAATACATCGGCTACATCTTTTAAATAAATCGGGCCATCGGCCACAACAATATTTTCGATATCCGAAACTTTATCGTATTCAGCCGTAACATGTACAAAATACTGCTTCTGTGCATCGTGCAGGTAACCGGTAAATGTTCGGTTGGTAGAATTGCCTGAAATAGCACTTCGAATTTGAGCCGGTGTAATTCCGTAGGCCTCGCAGGCACCTGCATCGTAGGTTACTTCAATCGAACGCTCTTTACCACCAAAAACCGAAACCGAAGCCACCCCATCAATGTTCTCCATTTGGGCGGTAATTTCCTGGTCAACGATATTACGCACGCGATCAACTCCCCCGCTACCACGAATCTGCAGTTCCATAAACTGGTTGGTAAGCTGATCCAGATCAACGCGGTTAACGGTTACAGTAAAGTTATCATCCAGCTCGCCGGCAATAAGATCAATCTTCTCCTGCAATTTCAGGAAAGTGTATTTAAAGTTGACGTTCTGTTTAAAATTTACCTGTATAGATGCCGATCGGTTATTAATAGACGACTCCATATCTTCAATGCCTTCCATCGTCCCGATCGCTCCTTCAACCGGAATAACGGCCTGGTTTTCCAGATAGGTCGGATCCACCTCAATCTGCGACCGGATCTGGACATACAGCATCGGGAGCTCGGCATTTGGCATGAGTTCCACCGGCAACTGTTTGTAAGAGATATAACCCAACATGGTTAATCCCAAAAACAGCATACTGATGAATATTTTTCTGTTGATAATGAATTTCATTTTTTCTTTTTTTGGAACGCTGATGACACTGATTTTACAGATTATCGCAGAATTTAATTTGTGAATACTTTTCTTTTCACTTGCGGTTTTTTACCAAAGTTTAATAATAATCCTACTTCAATATCAGTCGCTTTTAAATAATTTATCAGTTGGAACTCATGTGCTTCTGTCACAGTTTCTGTTGCTTTTAGCTCAAGAATCACGACATCCTCAACAATAATATCTGCATAATATTCTCCAACCACATCTCCCTGATAACTTACTTTTATTGGTTTTTGCGATTCAACTTTCAACTCCTCATTTTGCAATTCTATTAAAAGTGCATTGTGATAAACTTTTTCCAGAAAACCATATCCCAATTCAGTGTAAACCTTGTAGAAGCATTTAATTATTGCTTCGGTTAAATCAGAATATTTGTAATCTATTTGCATCTATCAGCGAGTTTCAGTTAAATCAACGTCATCTGTGTTCTAATTCTCTTTCACAAAAACACTCCTCACCCTATCCAAAACATCGTAAACACAAGGTATTACAATAAGGGTAAGCAAAGTTGATGTTACCAAACCGCCAACCACTGCCAGCGCCATTGGCGAACGCAGCGATGCACTTTCGCCAAAACCAACGGTAAGTGGTAACAGGGCTAATATGGTTGTTAAACTGGTCATAACAATTGGCCGAATACGTTGCTGCCCGGCTTGCAGAATGGCTTGCTTTCGTTCTACCCCTTCGCGGATGAGCTGATTGATCCGGTCGACCAGAATAATCGAGTCGTTTACGGCAATACCCACCAACATAATCACCCCGATAATGGCCATAATATTGAATGTTTTTCCGAGAATAAAGAAGACCAGAACACTACCCACCACAGCCAGCGGAATAGTCAGCAGAATGGTAAACGGATGAATAAGCGACTCGAACTGAGAGGCCAGCACCATGTAAACCAACACAATAGAAAGCAACAATGCAAAAGTAAGGTTGGTCAATGATTCCTGACGTTTCTCCTCTTCACCGGTTACCATGATACGGTAATCGGGCAATAAATCGATGCCTGCTGTTTGCATACGAATATCGTTTGCCACATGATCCAACGGAATACCGTCTTCCAACTGTGCAGTAACTTTTCCTATGCGGTTCTGGTTCCTTCTAAAAATTTCTTTTGGCGATACGCCAAAACTGATATCGGCAATTTCGCTTAAGCGGAAAACCTGGTCGCCCGATGTAATAATCAGCGAACCGATTTCATCGATACCTTTCTCGGGAACTTTAATGGTAATATCCTGCATTTCGCCACTGCGTTCCAGTGCTCCGGCATATTTACCCTGCAACTGATCCTGCATTTGCGTAATTACATTGTTGATATCGATGTTGTACATTCCGGCACGCATGCGGTCCACATGAATTTCAACCTCAGGAGCACCATCTTCAATGGATGTTTGAATATTAAACAGGCCGTTAACCCCCTGCATTTTTTCTTTTACCTGGTTAACAACACGCTCAATTTCGTCCAGCTCTTCGCCGCGTACTTCAACCACAACAGGAGCTTCGTTGGTTCCAAGAATCGACTGAAGTGCACTTTCTTCCTGAGAAAAACTAACTTCAAGTCCTTCAATATTAGAAGTTAACTGGTCGAGTGTTTTTACAATACTTTCGATTGAAACGGTTGATTCAGGTTTAAGAATGATCTTTAACTCAGCCGTATTTTCGCCTTCAAAAACAGCATTCTGGTCACCCGAAATACTTGATGACGGACCGGCCTGTGAATAAATTTTATCCAGGTTATCACCCAGGTAGTCCATTAAAATTCCTTCCAGGTTTCTCACTGTCGACTCTGTGCGTTCCAGTTCTGTTCCTTCCTGCAATTTCAGGTTAACAGTAAGTTCGTGCGTTTGTGTTTTTGGCATAAACTCGGTACCTATCTGCGGTATCAATAAACCGGCTCCACCAATGGCTAAAGTTGTAATGATTATTACCACCCATTTTGCATCAATTACTTTTGATAGAAAACGGCCATAACCGCCAACTTTAACCGATTTCGATTTCAGCGGTGCAGTTTGTTTACGGTAAAAACGGTGGTACATCATCGGGATTAAAAAGATAGCCACTACCAACGACGAAAGCAGTGAAAATGCAACCGTCCAGGCCTGATCTTTAAACAACTCGCCCGAAGCACCGTGCAAATAAACGATGGGCAGGAAAACGATAATAGTTGTTAGCGTTGATGCGGTAATTGCCCCGCCAACCTCTGCCGTTCCGTTAATAGCTGCATCTTTAACACTCATTCCGTTTTCGTGGTTTCGGAATATATTCTCCAAAACCACAATGGCATTGTCAACCAGCATACCCGCACCTAAGGCGAGCCCTCCCAATGTCATAATATTTATGGTGAGGTGGTTGAAATACATCAGGTTGAATGTGGCCACGATAGAAATTGGAATGGCAATACTTACAATCAGTGTAGTTCCGAAACGACGGAGGAAAACAAACAAAACTACCACGGCCAGCAAAATACCCAGCAAAGCAGTTTCCTGTACTTCGCCAATGGCACTGCTTATAAAACGCCCCTGGTTGGTAACGCCAATCAACTCATAACCCGGAAGTGCTTTTTCAATGTCTACCAACGCTTCGTTGATCTGCTCAACAGCATTTACCGTATTGAATTTGGTTTCTTTAAAAATGGAAAGCCCCAAACAACGTTCGCCGTTTATATGAACAATGTTTGTTGGTTCTTTATTACCGATAGAAACCGCAGCCACGTCTTTCAAATAAACCGGAGCCATTGAGCCCTGATTTTGATTAGCGTTTGTTTCGGTGCTGCGAACCGCTTTGTACCCCACAATCAGGTTCTCAAAATCCTCAACAGTTTGCAACATCGATACACCTTTTACGATGTATTGCGTACCCATGTCGGTGATTTGCCCACCGGAAACGTTGCGGTTAAAATTCTGAATGCGCGAAGCCACTTCGTCCATGGACAGCCCCTGCGCATCGAGCCGGTAAATATCGGTTTCAATAATAATTTCACTTTCTTCCTGGCCCGACAGCTCAACCTCGGCAACACCTTCCAAACGAACCAACTCGTTTCGTACGTAGTTTTGAGCTACTTTTCGCAGCTCGTTCATGTTGGTAATTTCGTTGTGCTTTAGTCCAATTATCATTACCGGGGTGGTGTTCGGGTCGTGTTGTGTGATCTGAAGTTCGTCGATATCGGAATTCTGGGTAAGCGTATTCAAGGCCTTTTGCAGGTCGAGAAAAGCTTCGTCCATATCTTTATTCCAGGCGTATTCCACGGTTATTTGTGCCGATCCTACCCTTGATGAAGAAGTTACCTGCACCACGTCGGACTGGCGAATGGCAAGCGCTTCGATGTTTTCAACAAACTGCTGCTCCATTTCTTCCGGAGGCCGTTCGCCCGAAGTCACTTCCACAAAAATGCGGGGTGAGTTCAGATCGGGAAACAGATCGACCCCCAATTTATCGTACGAAATGTAGCCCAGCAACAAAACGCCAAGCACCACCATTAAAACGGTAACCGGGTAATCGACAGAAAATTGCGTTAATTTTTTCATAACTGATTTGTCTTTGTTTTACCGGCTACACTATAAAATCACTTTTACTTTTGAATTATCGCGGAGTGTCTCAAATCCTTTTATAATTAAACGGTCGTTCGCGTTAAGGCCTTCAACTACTTCAATTTCATCCTGGTTGGAGATACCTGTTGTGATGCGACGATCATTAGCAGCGCTGTTACGCCCAACAATAAATACATATTTTCCGCGCGAGCCGGTCATTATCACGTCTTTCGGGATAACAACGGCACTGTCTTTTTGAGCCGTAATAATGTTGGCTTTTATAAACATTCCCGGACGTAGTTTCAACTCCGGATTATCAATTTCGAGCTTACCAGTAAATGTGCGTGTTTCGTCGCTGATAATTGGCGACAGTTCGGTAACATGCCCCACAAGCGTATCTTCAGTAAGCGTATAGTTTGTAATCATTACTTCCTGTCCGGTTGTAACTTCCGAAATGTTTTTCTCAGGCAAGTTAATCTCTACATACATTTTGTTGTAGTTCATCAGGCTAACCATACTTTCGCCAGACGATACGCGAACACCCTCGGTGTAATATGGCAACGCAACGATAATTCCTGAAAAAGGAGCAACAACCTGCATTTTTGCCAACTGTATTTCAGCACTTTCGAAATTGTTTTTGGCTGAAATCATTGAAACTTCAGAGTTACGCATTTCGAGAAGAGTTACACCACCTTTTTCGTACAATGACTTCTGCTTTTCGTATTCCTGCTGCGAAATCTCAAGGTTCAGTTTTGTCGACTCAATATTCAGCCCGTTCAGGTATTCTGCATTTTCCAGTTTTATAATAACCTGACCTTTTTCAACGCGGTCGCCCAATTGAAATTTGCGGCCCGTTCTTGGGTTGGTTTGCAAAATATAATTTCCCTGAATTTCAGAACTCAATTCGGTTTCGTACACGGCTTTTGCAGTTCCGGTAGTGCTTACAAATTGCTGAATACTTTTAAGCTTGATGTTTTCAACTGAAACAGGAACAGCTAACTCAGTTGACTCAGAACCGGTTTGGTTGTTACACGAAATGGCGGCAACAACAACACCTAACAGGATAAGTAATTTTATATGTTTCATTTTTGGTATATTTTTCATCTTATTAAAATTGTTTGTTTTCTTAGGAATAAGATGGAACTCGGCCCGATTAATCCGGGACTTGTTTCAGTTTTATTCTTGATTATCGGTTACGTACAATTCCTCAGGAATAATGGCTTCGTCTTTTTCGAAATCGTACAACGATTGTATTTTTAGGTTTAATAACTCGATTTTATAATTGATAAGTGCCTGGCTCAATGCAACTTTCTGCGACGAAAGCTGGTTTTGATACAGGTTTAAATCCATACCTGTCAGGTCGCCGTTTTCGTAACGCTCCAGGTTAATTTCGTAGGTTAATTGAGCATTCCGCTCATTTTGTTTGGCCAATTCAATCTGGTTCAACTGGTTTAGTATGTTACGGTAAACCTGGCGAATATCAACAACAATTTGTTTCTTTTCTTCATTCAGGTTCAACTCTTGCGATTCGATAGCTGCTTCGGCCGCAGCAATTCGTGCTTTACGCTCGCCCCAGTCGAAAATTGGGATATTAAAACTGATACCTACCGACGGACTTTTTGTTGGGTTTTGGTAAATATTACCCAACTCATTGTTATCGCCGGTAATACCAAAACGCAAATTCATATCTCCTCTGAACTCATTCTGTGCTTTGGTTCTGATCAGATCAAACTGGCTGGTTTCCACATCTATTTCGCGCTGACGTAGCTCCATTCTTGATTCCAAACCATTTTCAATGGCTTTATCCAAATCAACAGGAACAGGGTTTACACTCACGTCGGCTAAAATCATGATATCTTCAAAAAGATCCATGCCTAAATAAAGCTTCAATTGATCTTTGGCGTTTTCGAAGGTTACTTCGCTGTTTTGCAATGTTGATTTTGCCGATGCCAGGTTTAATTCTGCCTGGTATTCTTCTTCTTTTGCTGCCAAACCGGCTTCAACCTTGTTTTTTATTATGTCGTAACTTTTTTGTGTATTGGCCAGCTCGTCTTTTGCAATCGACAAGTTCATTTGCGCCATATAAACATTGTAGAAAAACTCCGTCACTCTTCTTTCAAGGTTCAGGTACTGCATGGCGTAACTGATTCGGGCATTTTCAAAGTTCAGCTCCAGCTCCTTCAATTGAAGTTTTAAAGTGTTATAAGTAAATAAGGGCTGATTCAGGTTCAAATACAGGTTATTAAAAAAGACCTCACTTTCGGTAAACGATGAACTTGAATTATTACTCGACCACCCAAACTCGTTGGTTAGCGAGATGGTACCATCGGTTATTAAAATTGGCTGAGCAACTGTAAACAAGGTACTTGTTTCGAAGTTTTCGTTGGTATACCACTCGGATACACGGTTGTCGAAACGCCTCTGTTTGCTGTAATTCACCGGGTTAACCTGCAACGAAAAACGTGATTTCAGAGCGGCCCGCTGAGCTTCCAGGTTTTTCTGGTAGCGCTCGAGATTTAATAACGACAGCTTCAAATCAGGGCTTCCCGTTTCGGCAATACTTAAAGCCCTTTCCAGGGTTAAGGCTTCCTGTGCCTGAACAGCAAAAGTTGCAGCCGCCATAACAAACAAGACAATTGCCAGCTTTTGCATAAGTTTGATTTTTGTTTTCATCTTCTTTAAAATTTTTTCTTCAATGGTTCCGTTCCGAATTAGCCCCTGTTTTACAAGCACTTAGTTCGCAACGTATGTTGATTTATTTTATA